>NZ_JAUBPW010000016.1:0-99337 GCF_036700965.1 Microcoleus sp. Pol8_D6
GCCGCTTTTACCAACAAGGTATGCGGGCTGCAACCCTGATTCGGTCTATCTCTTAGGCATCTTTGTCACCCCCCCAGGTCGATCGGCTAATTCTCGGTAGCCAACACCTGTATAAAGGCGGCCCCTTCGATCCAGAAGGACTGTTGAGCACTTTACCCGCAGTTGTCACAGTCCTCACAGGCTACTTTACCGGAGAATGGCTGCGCGTGCAGCCCATTAAAACCCGCACCAGTATCAACTTAGCAACCTGGGGGTTCCGTTGCATAGTAATCGGCCGTTTGTGGGGTTTTTTATTTCCGCTCAACAAACAACTTTGGACGAGTTCGTATGTAGTTTTTACTGCTGGTTGGGCCTTACTATTGCTAGCATTTTGCTACGAAACAATAGAAGTGCGGGATTGCAAATGGGGGAGGCCGTGTGAAATCATGGGATTGAATGCCATTTTCCTGTTTGTTGCTTCCGGTATTGTCGCCAGAATCCTGTTGAAAACTCATATCGGTACTGGTGAAAATGCTCCAACAACTTACACTTGGATTTATGAAAACTGGTTTGTGCCGTGGGCGGGGCCGCTGAATGGTTCCCTAGCGTTTGCCGTGACTGCGGTATTATTTTGGTGGTTCATTTTGTATGGAATGTACCGCCGTGGTTGGGCGATTAAAATTTGAGTAGTTTAGTATGTAGTGGATATAACTCTTTTCTGGCTAGCGCCTGATCCACTTGAATCGGAGTGTGCGAGGTACTAGATGCTTGAAAGGGAGACTTCCTCTGGCAAGTAGTAGCTAATGGGGCTTGACATACAAAAGCCTTTTGCGGTAAAATACACCATAAAAATTATTCTCCAAATACTATATAAAAACTTACCAATAAAGTAGTAGTCATCTAAAAAGAGAAGAGGTGAATAGTTATGGCAAGAATGATTCCTCAAAAATTATCATCAACAACTAAGAGCTACGCAGAAAAGACTCTATTCCAGATTTTTGAAAAAAATTTGAGTGATGACTACGTTGTTTTTCATGGAGCATGGTGGCAGCACATCAAATATATCGTTCAAGATAGGGAAGCTGACTTCATCATTATTCATCCCGATCGAGGAATTATTATACTAGAAGCCAAAGGAGGGCAGATCGCCTACGATCATCTGAATATGGCATGGTATCAGAACCAATACAAGATGAAGATATCTCCTTTTCAACAAGCTAGAGAAATTAAGTATAAGTTTTTGGATTTTCTCAGTAAACACGACGAATTTAAAAATAAAGATTTTTGTATTGGACAATGTGTGGCTTTTCCTGATATGGATGACGTGGCAAATAATCTACCCTCGGAAGCACCTCAAGAAATCTTACTTTTACGTCCTCAGTTAGGAAATATTAGTGGCTGGATATCTTCTGTTTTCGATTATTATAGAGCGGCAGGAAATTTTCCAAAACTTGGACAGCAGCGGACAGATTCAATCATTAACCTCATATCTCCAAGTACAGTGTTCAAAAAATATATTGTTAATGATATTGGTGAAAACAACCAAGAAATTCTTCAATTAACAGAACAGCAATTCGATATCTTGAATAATTTGTGCTTCCATTCTCAGTGCATTGTTTTGGGCTGTGCTGGTTCAGGGAAGACTCAGTTAGCCATAGAAAAAGCAAGAAGGTTATGCCAACATAAGGTTAGAACGCTCGTAATATGTAAATCTAATAACCTTTCTCTTTATCTCGCTGCTGCTTTACAAGATGAAATTACAGAGGGTTACTGTGTAGTTTATAGTTATGAAGAAATACAACCCCAAAAATCTCAGTTAACATTTGAGTATACAGCAATCATCGTTGACGAAGGACAAGACTTTGAGCAAAAGGAAATTAACGATTTGAAACAGTTGATTCCTGATGATGGAATATTCTACATTTTTCAAGATAGTAATCAAAAAATTTCAAAACATGCAAATAGATGCGCCCTTCAAGTAAACCCGACTGTCTTAAATAAAAACTGTCGAAATACTCACAAAATATTCAAACATGCTGAGAAATTTGTATCCTGTATTTATGAAAGAAAGAGTTCATTAATTGAAGGAAGAGAAGTAATACATCAGATATATGAAGAGACAGATGATATCTTTAGTCTATTAGAAAAAGATATTACCGATCTAGTGAATAAGGAGAATGTTTCTCCGGCTCAGATAGTTATATTAACTGATATGTATCCATCATCAAAGTCCTTACTTTCACAATATTCGCATATCGCTCGTTTTTATCTTAAGCCATATTCATTTTCCGATAAAGATCAAAATACTATTCATTGGTCGAATATAGGGATGTATAAGGGACTAGAAAGTGATGTTATAATGTTATTTTTTGAAAAAGAAAAGAATTTGATATTAAGTAATTGGGATATCGCAGATAGGTATGTTGGATCTACAAGAGCAAAAAGCTTGCTTGTTATTTATGAACCTCCCGATCGAGATATTGATTTTTAAGATGGGAATTTTACTGAGAATTCAAGTCTTCAGATTCATATTCTATTTCACTCTCTTCCAAAATCTCTTCAAAAGAAGCTAACCCGGGAGAATGATTTTCATATAAAGTTCCTATCTGATAAACAGCCTGTTGGATCGGTTTTGGTATGGGACGCTTTAAGTTATGAGATACAAAGTCTTGCAAATGTCGATGATCGCGGTCTCTGAACATCAGATAATAAGCATATATACAATTCAACTGCAATGCGATACAATTAATTTTCATTAACTTAGTTATATGTTCAATAATTCTATTTCGGAGTTTTTGATTCATCCCTATTCTTTCTATATAGGGTAGGCCCCCCTTTCGTGAATTAACCAGATGATGAATAATTCTAGTTTTGATAAATACATTAACAAGTTCATCATCAAATACTTTAAAAAGATATTTAAGGCTGATGTTTTGAATATCATTACTATAATTTTGTGATATAAATTTTACCAACAACCAAGAGTAATAGCTCCAATGTTTTGGGTATTTTTTGGACAATATATAAAGAGATTCCATCTGCTGACTAAATGCTTGATTTTCAAGTTTCGCGCCTAATTTAATGCCATTCAAAAAAACACAGAAGTTTTTTGCTTTATCTTCATCATCAATATCGTTTATTTTTATAACTTTCTTTGGATATTTTGAAAAATATAATTTCTCATATTGCTCACTTGCTTGTTTAGAATCAATTTCTTTAATGATTTGGGTTTTATCTAGCTTCTTTTCTTGCTTGCTTTCATTATAACTCTCTTCTTGACAGGGCATTCCATAAATCCCACTTTTATTTGAATGTTTAATGAATTTAATAATTTGTTCTTGAGCTTCTATGATTTTAGTTTTTGAAGTATTCAAATTTAGTCCTATTTTTAGAAGAAATTCTTGTAGGATTATTAACACCTTTAATGAATCACTTTTATTGTTGGTAAAAACTCTAAAATCATCTACGTATCTGCCGAAATTTATACCTAAGTTGAATAATGCTTCATCCACTTCATTAAGAAATATATTAGCTATAAAGCCTTCTGCTGAATTTCCTATCGGTATACCTTGGCTATTATATGTTTCACATAATTTTCCGTCCACCATTGAATAGTAACAAGTTTTGAATTTCAATGTCCTACTAAATAGAATCATAAAATGACTTTCATTAGTTATGTTTAGTTTCTGTGAAATTGCTGAGAGGAGATATTCATGAGATATAGAGTCATAAAAAGATGATATGTCGGTTTTCAGCAGACAAGTGCTATTTTCGACTTGGGCTAATTGCCAATTTATAAACTCTTGAAATCCTGCATAGTGAGGCCTATATAAATATCTCTTGGAAATCTTATTTTTTATATTTCTATCAAGACGATGTGAAAAACAATTGTGAACAAACGTAAAATCTAATAGTTCAGCTAATACAGATACAAAAATAAATTTGATTACTAAGTCTTTGAATGGAGTATATATCATCCTTCTGAAGAACATATCTGATTTTGGTAGATAGAATGAAAACGCAGTTTCTGGTTCATACAAACTGGGATTTTCCAGAGATGATTCAATTTCTTTAAATAATTTTTCTTTATTTTGTCTGTAGTAAGCTATTTCAATAAAGTTGCAGTAGGCATCTTCTTTGATTTGGTAGTAAATAGCATAGACATAGGCTTTTTCAAAAACTTCTCTTTTTTTAATTTGTTCAAGCCAAAAATTTTTATTCATTAGTTGGATTAATTTAAATGTTACCTATCAGCAAAGGATTCAATGGGTCAGGGCAAATCCCGAACGGCGGAGGGCATCAAGGGAAGGATTGCCGCTCGCACCTCTCATGATATGAGAAAAGGGCGATCGATCTTTCTAGCAAAACACCAGTTTAAGTTAAAATTGAAGGCATGAGCAAGTTTTTAGGCAGACTATCGCTCAGGAAATCTATATCCAAGTTGTCCGCACTTTGTCACTAACAGAGCGGCTCCGCTTGGCAGCTCTTATCCTCAACGAGTTATGGCAGCCCAATCTCGCTGTAGTCGAGCCAAGTGATACCTGGACTGAGGAAGATTGTCTCGATGTCACAACCTTTTCTTTGCAATACGCAGCTACTATCGTTCATAGCGACCCCGACATTTTAGGGGGGAATTCCTGTCTTTATCGGTACTCGCGTCCCGATGAAAATTCTGCTTGATTGTATCGAAGCTTGTGATTTGCCCTGCGGAGTTTCTAGACCATTTTGCTAGTGTCAGTGGCGAACAAGCAATTTCAGTTTTAGCAATGATACGATCGCCACATAACAAAATTTAACGTTTATTGATGTCCGCTTCCTCAACATCGATCGCCTGCGGGATCGGAAATCCGATCGCACCCCCGCCACAAATCCCTCAAATTACCGCCCCAACCCCGCCCAGCTAAAGGATTTTGCCGATTTCTCGATCGCACGCCACCGATCGCTAACTATAACTGAGCCCTAATCGCTAAAATTAAAAAAAGATACGTAATAGGCAGGCAGGCGTCAATGATCCCAACAGTTATAGAACAATCCGGTCGCGGCGAACGCGCCTTTGACATTTACTCGCGACTCCTGCGCGATCGCATCGTCTTCTTGGGCCAACAGGTTGACTCAGACTTGGCTAACCTGATCGTTGCCCAATTGCTATTTTTAGACGCCGAAGACCCGGAGAAAGATATTTACCTCTATATCAACTCCCCAGGGGGTTCGGTAACAGCAGGTATGGGCATTTTTGACACGATGAACCACATCCGCCCCGACATTTGCACTATTTGTCTCGGTTTGGCCGCCAGCATGGGCGCTTTTCTGTTGAGTGCCGGCGCTAAAGGCAAGCGGATGAGTTTGCCCCACTCCCGGATTATGATCCACCAACCTCTAGGCGGAGCTCAAGGACAAGCAACCGATATTGAAATTCAGGCCAAAGAAATTTTGTACCACAAGCGCCGCCTGAACGAACATCTTGCCAACCATACCGGTCAGCCACTTTCCCGCATTGAAGAAGATACCGAACGGGATTTCTTCATGTCGGCTGAAGAAGCAAAGGACTACGGATTAGTCGATCAAGTGATCGATCGCCGTCCTTCCGCCAGCCGCCCGATCGCCGCTGTGGTCTAAATAAAAAGTTAAAAATCAAAAATGAGGAAATACTCTTCATTTTTGATTTTTAATTTTTAACAGTCATATAGCAGTTTTCAGTCGAGTGAATTACAGATGCTGGGGCCCATGATACGCCGTCATAGTTTAGTCCTTACTGTTTTTGATACAATTGAAAACTGCTATATGTAGCTTTTTATAAAAAACATCACACCTAGAAACCCTACATAATTACTAGGGCAAAGATTCGAGATATTGCAGGAAGTCGAGCAATTCTACTTGATTTAAGAAATGGCGCGCTTCTTTGCCATAACCTTGTTTGAGATAATCTTTTCCTTGGTTGGGAGTCCAGCCCAACCGCTTGATTTCCTCAGTGGTTCTGCTGTAGATTTCCAGATATTCTAGAAAATCTACTAACTGTTCGCTAGAAAGCTCTCTCTGCGACGACTTGCCGTAATTTTGTTCGAGACAATCGCTTTCCTGTTTTTTCTTCCATTGCAGGCGTTTGAGGATGGCGTCTATTTCGGCGATCGTATCCGAATTATCCTCGATCGCATCGCTCGGAATTCCTACTGCGATCGGTTGCAATTCCCTGACTTCGGCCGCACCCTGTAGCAGTTCACTTTGGCTAGAAGTCGGTACCTCCAGTTCCTGAAGTGGTTCGCCGTAGCTAGAAGAAAGCCAAGCGTCCGAGTCTAACTGCTTTGGTACAAACCCAGTAACCTCGACGCGATCGACCGTTGGTGGCAGCGGTTCCGGTACAGGTGCGATCGGCTCTTCATTTAATTTCGCTTCAGTCTTGACAAAATTGCTTTGATGTGTTTGAGACAATTTGTCAGCAACAGGCATTTCTAGAACCGGAAGAGGAACACTTGTCGGCCCAACAGGAACCGGAACAGCAGGAGGAGGGGGAGGGGGAGGAGCAACTGGAGCAACGGAAGCAACCGGAGCAATCGGAGCAACTGGAGCAACCGGAGCCGGATCAACACTCGCGATCGCACGATCGGGCGCAGCAAATCCAAGGATAGCGATCGCTCGCAACCGGGCGCGGTCTTCAGCATCCTCAACAGACTCAGCAGCCGACATAGCCGTAACAAGAGTTTTGCCGTCAACCTGAACCAGACAGCGAACAACAAACTTACCGTGATGAACAGTCAGCAACTCACAAATTAACTGTCCAGCGGGATAAAGGGCGCGAAATTCAGCAAACATAATTTTTTGACCCCGAAACCAGAGGGGGCTTATGACTTAAGTGTAGTACAGCCCTGAGAAAACAATTTTCTGAAAGCACCTATTCAACATACAATAAATTAAAGGTGAGTCATCCGCGCAACCTTAAACGCCACTAAACCCCATGCCACATCCAGCGGTTTAAGCTAACAAGCATCGGGCGTCATTTCTACCTATAAGAGATGACACAGCAACTAAGCAAAAGTAGTAAAAGTCTCCGGTTTGCGTACCTGTACTTTCTACAGCACAGATTGC
This sequence comes from Microcoleus sp. Pol8_D6, assembly GCF_036700965.1. NCBI lineage: Bacteria > Bacillati > Cyanobacteriota > Cyanophyceae > Oscillatoriales > Microcoleaceae > Microcoleus > Microcoleus sp. Pol8_D6. The sequence goes on from NZ_JAUBPW010000016.1 coordinate 7,060, forward strand.
TCCCGGCCCGCTCGTTGCACCTCCGTCCGCAAGGACAGATCGCGTGCAAAAAACAGGGGCATCGCAGCGGCGAGCTACTAGCAATTTTGCCTTGATCCGGTAAGTTCTTTGCTAAAGCAAGAGGCAAGAGGCACTTCAAAAGGAAGAAGGAACAACGCAGAAGGAAACAAGGCAGAAGCGAGAAATGCACATTTTCTCCCTCTCCATCCCTCCATCGGCTCATCCTCGACTCAAGCCGTTGCTTTCAGTATCGAGCCATCTTTTAAGAACCGACAGAGGCTTTCTAATTCGCGAAGTGCTCGGCGCTGCTGACCTAAAAGCAAACAAACCAACGCTAAAAAATTGTATTGGGGAATAGCGTGCGGGACAGTTTTCTGCACCGTCAGCAGTCAGTTCAATACAGACAGCAGACAATTAGCACCAAGCCGGTGTCGGGAGAGAATCTCAAAAAAAACTCGCGATGAAACAAGGTGGCTGTGCTCGCGTCTCCACCTATCAACCCGCCCATTTGTTGGGAAGCAGGCACTGCGAGGGCCCGAGGGGGTGCGGCTGATTTCGCCAAAATTTAGACTAATTGCTGGAAACAAGAGGATCGATCGCTACATGGAATTTTCTATCGCTGCACTGCTGGCAAATTTTACAGAAGACAAATTAGTGGCCCCAAAAGCATTGGAGAAAAAACTCGACTGCAACGACGCCACCAGTCAACTCAAACTTCAAATCGCATTAGAAGCTCTAGAGAAAATTGGCATATTAGTCAAAGACAAAGGCCGCTATCGCCGAGTAGCTGAAGACGACGTAGTAGAAGCAAAACTGCGCTGTTCGAGCAAAGGATTTTGCTTTGCAATTCAAGACGCCGAAGGCTCAGAAGACGTTTACGTGCGGGAAAGTCACCTCTCGACAGCTTGGAATGGCGATCGAGTCTTAGTCAAAATCATCAAAGAAGGTAGCCGCCGCCGATCGCCCGAAGGCGAAGTCATGCTCATCCTCGAACGCGCCAACCCCTCGGTACTCGCGCGAGTCAAGCAAACCGCCACCCCCACCGGCCGCGTCAGCTACAGAGCAATCCCCCTGGACGATCGCCTGTTGTTTGAACTAGACTTGCTCGCAAATGGCACAAATCTCCAAGAGGCGATCGACCACCTAGTACACGTCGAAGTCAAACGCTACCCCCTCGGCACCCATCGGCCAGTCGGCAAAGTAGTACAGGTACTAGGTTCCGATGCCGAAGCCGCCGACGACCTCGACATCGTATGCTGCAAACACGACTTGCCGCGATCGTTCCCCGCCGCCGTCATCAAAGCAGCCGAAAATTTGCCCAGCAAAGTCAAAAAAACCGACATCAAAAAACGCCTAGATTTGCGTAACATTCTGACGGTTAGCTTCAGCAAAAACGAACCGGGAACAACCAACAGCGAAAACGATAGCCCTCGATCCCAGGAGGAAAATATCTCCGAAGGAGGAGGGGAAAACGAGTTTGATCCAACATCATTCCTGTCCGATCCGCCAGTAGAACGCGCTTTGTCGATCGAAACCCTGAAGCCCGGCCGCTGGCAAATAGGAATCCACATCAGCGACGCCGCCGAGTACGTACAGCCAGAAACCCCGATCGACCGTGAAGCCCGCAAGCGAGGCACCGCCGCCCATCTGGGAGAAAAAATCATCGCCGTATTGCCAGAAACCCTCAACGAGCGCTGCTCCCTGCTGCCAGACACAGAACGGCTGGCCTTCAGCATACTGCTCACCCTCGACCAATCAGGAGAACTCCTAGAATACGAAATTCAAACTAGCGTCATTCAAATTGACTACCACCTCACCTACGAGCAAGCTCAAGCAATTCTCGAACCAAGCAATGCCCAAGAGCACCCTTTATCTTCCGCCCTCCGTCCTTTCCTCGATCAAATCGGGGCCGCCTCACAGGCAGCCAGACAGACAAGGCTCAAGCGAGGAGCTTTTGAACTAAATTTGCCTGATGCTAACTCTCACTTCGACGACGAAGGCGAATTAGGAGCTTTTGCAACAGCTCCCCCCGTTCAGTCGGCTGTCTCCGAGTTGGTCGTACTCGCCAACCAAGCTGTCGCCACCCACCTGCAAGCCTTGGGAGTCCCAGCAATTTACCGTGTCCAGCCGATGCCAGATCCGGCAGACATTCAAGAGTTCATCAAACTCTCGAACAACCTCGGAGGCGAACTGTATCTCGAAACCGAAGAAGAAGTTTTGCCCTTAGACTTTCAGCGATTTACCCAGCAGTTTGCCGGTCTTAAGTCCGAAAGAGTTCTCACCTACCTGCTCGAAGACACCATGAAGCCCGCTGTTTACAGCACCACTGCCAAGCCGCACTTCGGTTTGGGGCTGTCAGAGGGTTACACACGGTGCACTTCGCCGCTTTCCCGCTACGCCGATTTGCTGGTGCTGCGGGTGTTGCAAGCGGTGTTCGAGCAAGGGCGCAGCAGCCGCACAACACGGGCTAAGGAAAAAGTTGACTTGCACCATTCCTCCTGTCACGGTCAAATTACTTGGAATGTTCTCCCCCCAGATTTGCACCACGAATTTGAGACAGAGTTTGCATCGGTCGTGGTACACCTGACGGAACGCGAAAGGGTTGCTGAGGATGCCGAAAGCGATTTGCAGGGATTGAAGAAAACCGGATTGATGAAAGAACGCACTGGGCAAACTTTCCAGGGTTTAATTACAGGTGTGCAGTCTTACGGTTTCTTTGTGGAAATTGAGGTGCGGCCACCGGAGAGCGACATCCTGCGTGTTGAGGGATTGGTGCACGTTTCTTCGCTGAAGGATGATTGGTACGAATATCGATCGCGCCAGCAAACTCTGGTGGGTCGCAAAAACCGCAATCAGTACCGTTTGGGCGATCGGGTGGAAGTTCAAGTCAAGAGTGTGGATTACTACCGCCAGCAAATTGATTTAGTTGCAGTTGGGGGCGGCAGCCAAGCTTTTGACGATGATGAATAATCTGTTGACAGTTGACAGTTGACAGTTAACTTTTCTCAATACTTAGTTGTCATTATCGGGCAACTAAGTATTAAAAAGTGGGCGCCCAACTATACTCAGCAATCATCAATAAACAATTAATGACTAATATCCAATCCGGTAGCATTTATATAATTAATCTGCGTTAATCTGTGTTAATCTGCCTGTATCTGCGGTGAAAAGAAGAGAATTTGTTAGCCGCAGATGACAAGGGATAGACGCTGATTCACGCAAATTAACAGAAGAGAGATATGAATAATTCCAATGCTAAGAAATTTGAGCTAACAACTAATTACTAACAACACTCAAGCGTCAACTAACAAATAACTAATGACGAATAACTACCCTCTCATTGTAGGAGTTACTGGTGCATCGGGACTGATTTATGCGGTGCGAACTCTCAAATATTTGTTGGAAGCCGATCGCGCGATCGAACTGGTAGCATCGAAATCTACTTACATGGTTTGGCAAAGCGAACAGAACACGCGAATGCCCGCCGAACCGACGCTTCAAGAGGAATTCTGGCGAGAACAAGCAGGAGTCGCCACAATGGGTAAACTTCGGTGTCATCCTTGGCAAGATGTCGGTGCTAATATTGCTAGTGGCTCCTTTCGTACCCAAGGGATGATCATTATTCCCTGTAGCATGAGTACGCTGGGCAAATTGGCTGCTGGCTTGAGCTCGGATTTGCTTGAAAGAGCGGCCGACGTTCAGCTCAAGGAAGGGCGAAAATTGGTACTCGTGCCTCGCGAAACGCCTTTTAGCTTGATTCACCTGCGGAATTTGACTACCTTGGCGGAAGCTGGAGCTAGAATTGTACCAGCGATTCCTGCTTGGTATCACAATCCGCAAACTATTGAAGATTTGGTAGACTTTGTGGTGGCTCGCGCTTTAGACCAGTTGGGGATTGATTGCGTTCCTCTCAAACGCTGGAAGGAAGAAGAAGGGAGTTAGTTGACAGTTGACAGTTGACAGTTGACAGTTTGTTATTTGTTATTGATGATTTGTTAGTTTTAATTAGCAATTCCCAATTAGCAATTCCCAATTACCAATTACCAATATTTTTAATATGCGACTTGTATTTTTGCTAGTAATTGTGTTGGGGTTAACTATTTTTGCCCTGCAAAATGTGGAGCCAGCATTGTCTCTGGTATTTTTGGGAGTTCGATCGCCTGCTTTGCCTTTATCTATCTGGATTTTGCTGAGCATGGCGGTGGGAGCTCTCACATCTTTATTGATTTCTGGTTTGCTGGCTTTTTCAAATTACCTATCTCTAACGGCAGACCGCGCAGGCAGATCCAGTCGCAGCCGTCCCGATACTTTCCCAGAGGACAGGAGAACGCCTTACACGCCGCCTCCCCCTCCTCGAAAGATGGAAATTGACCCGGATCTGAATAGGGAAAATAGCCAAACTCAGGCTGCTGGTTCCTACCGAACTGAGTACGGCTCGTCGGCGGGTTACAGTGCCCGGACTTTCCAGCAAGAAACTCCGAACCCTGATGGGGCGAAGGATTACGCTCAACCGGGGACTTATGCAGCAGACGATGAGGACGATTGGGTCTCAGATAACTCAAAATCCGGCTCTCAAGGGGGTGATGACGATTGGGGGGACGATCACGATTTTTCCGATCAACCGCAGGTCAATGATGTTCCAGCGGCAAATCCGAGGGCTTATGAAGCTCAGCAGGAACCGAAAAGCAAGTCTTGGGCTGGCTCAGTATATTCTTACGGCTATAGAGATCCGAGCCAGTCTGGGGTGGGACAAACTGAGTCTGTATACGATGCCGAGTATCGGGTGATTGTTCCTCCGGGAGGGGACATTCCTAAACCCGCTGATGAAGCACCAATAAATCCTCTTGCAGAAGCAGATGAGGATTGGGGATTGGATGAGGGTGATGAGTTTGATGACGATGATGGCCTCAGTGGCAGATCGATTAACCTGAAAAAATAGAAAAATATCGGAGGATTTGGCAGTGGATGGGTTGAGGGGAGTAAATATCTATCTTGTGGGGATGATGGGTGCGGGGAAAACAACGGTAGGGCGGATTTTGGCAAAAAAATTAAAATACCGTTTTTTTGATACTGATGAACTAATTGTTCGAGTTGCTAATCAGTCAATTGCTGAGATTTTTAATCGAGAAGGGGAAGAGGCTTTTCGGGAACTAGAAACTAAAGTGCTCGGCGAATTGTCTGCGTATCAAAATTCGGTGGTGGCTACGGGCGGTGGGATTGTGACGCGACCGATGAATTGGGGTTACTTGCACTATGGTGTAGTAGTTTGGCTGGATGTGCCTGTAGATCAATTGTACGATCGACTGCGTTCAGACACCGCTCGACCCCTACTGCAGGAGGGCGAGATCAAATCTAAGCTGCAAAGCCTTTTGAAAGAGCGAGAGCGTTTCTACACTCAAGCAGATGTCCGAGTCTATGCTGGTGTCGGGGAAAGGCCTGAAGCAGTGGCGACTAGGGCGATGGAGGAAATCCAAAAAGTTATCAAATCAGAAACCGGGCCTGATCTCAATTGATACATTCAGAAACCGGGTTTGTGGAAAAATAACAGGTTTTTGAAGGCTTTTGATATTAGTTCCCAAAAATAATGCAAGCCTAAGCAAGCTCCAAAACACCAGCTTCATCAGTTATTCCCCAAATCTAAAATCTAAAATCTAAAATCTAAAATTGTATGACTTCGGTAAAAATACTGATTTTTGTCTGAGTGTGTCCGTTTCACTACCCCATATTTTGAAATTCACCGGGTTTGAGTGGATGTAATGCGTAAGTTTTATAGGTATGAGGATGTGGCGATGCGGAGATTTTATACAAGAACTAATGCCAGAATCATCTGATTCGTTAAAGCCGGCTATTGAGTTATCCCTAAAAATAAAATGGCCCCACCGCTGAAGGGCTGTAGGGCGCAAGGACAGTTAAACGCTAACTTGATTGTCGGGAAATTTAGCATCAATGATACCCTGCTATGTGACGATTTTACGATCGTCCATTCCCTCATCAACTATCCCGTATCAAAAAATGTAACCCAGCACTGATCGAATTCAACCTGTTCTATTCTAAAAACAATACCTCATGCATTCTGACTAGCAGCTCCCGAAAGCTGCTTTTTTATTGCGATAAGTTTTTGGCTGCGGGACTTCCGGGATCTTGGCAATAACATTTTGAGCAAAAGTCGCTACAGTTCAATACAACCCTAGGGGTTTTCAGTTCCACTCCCGGTTTGTCGGTAATTAGTAATTGGTAATTAGTAATTGGGAATTAGTAACCCCCAACGGGGAATCGGCAATTGAGAGGCTGTAACTCACCAGGCTTGAAAACTGCTATGATTACGGCGCGGAACGGGGGATTAATCCGGGGGTGGGGGATTGAAAAAAAATAAGCTGTATTTATTGATGGGCGATGTGATAGTTTTTGGCTAAATATCAGTTGCGAGTTATAGAATTTGGTTGGATGAATTTCCCGTTCCTCATTAAGAGAATACGAGCCTGCCTGTTTTTAACCAAAACTCCAGAGTTCCGCCCAGCGCCACACCTGTTAAAGAAATGGTAGCTAATACCGCAAAAGCCCGCCAATTCTTCCAACCAGATATTTGAATATCGAGTCTTGCCAAAGCTCCGGCTGAAATCAAGAGTAAACAAGTAGCAAAAAGGTGCAGCCAAGCAAAAACTACCACTGCCACAAAAGCTCCTACAATAATAGAAAGAAAAGCACCGATATCACTCGAAAACCACCGCATGATTAATGCTTTTATGTCTCTCAGCGGGAACGACAAGGCGGCCGCCAACACTAGAATTGAAGCTATGGCTAGAAACCAAGTCAGGTGCGGGGGAACATCAAACTCTGATAATTTCCAGCCAAAAGTGAAATAAGTAACAAAAAGTAGAGTTAGGGAAACCCAAGAGTTTTTTTTCATCCAATGGCACAATTAGGAGAACCAGGGAAAAAAGATGATGCTTCCGATGAGTGTGTACAGTTTCTAGAGGTTAGTAGAAATAGCTTGCACCGGACAAGTAGGGATGCACTGCTCGCAAACGATACACCGCGATCGAGCAAAACTTAGTTTAAAGCTTTCTGGGTCAATGGTCAAGGCTTCCGTCGGGCAAACTCCCGTACACAAACCGCAGTGAACACAGCTATCTTCGTCTATGAGTATTTCCCGACTGGCTAGGGAAACGCCGATATTTTGCGATCGCATCCAGTCGATCGCCGCTTCTAGTTGGTCGATATCCCCTGATAACTCTAGCACAAGTTTGCCCACTTGATTCGGAGCTACCTGAGCACGGATAATGTTGGCTGCAACATTAAAATCTTTTGCCAGTCGATAGGTGACAGGCATTTGGATCGATCGTTGGGGAAACGTCAGTGTTACCCGTTTTTTCACCCTGCAAGTCCTCGGTAATTTACAAACAATCTTTGTTATCTTATGTTTTAGCGCACTTAATCTAATTACTGCCTTTAGCACAAATTTTTATGAAATGGGTCTGATTATCTCAAAATGTGCTATAATCTGAATCTATTATTTAAAATAAAAACATAGAAATCAAAGCGCAATTTATTTTATGACCCAGAATTCGCCCAAGTCAACGGTCGCCCCCGTCGCCAAAAATCCCGAAACAAAAGTCGCCACGCGCCTCAGAAACTTATTGATCGTGTTAACAGCGATCGCCCTTTCAATATCCATCTTCTTCGGGCTGCAAACCCAAACGCCGTCAAGCAGTCTCACCGACATGGCAAAAGCTTCAACGCCATTAGAAACAGCTTTGGTAAATGGGAAACCGACACTCATGGAATTTTATGCTAATTGGTGCGGTAGCTGTCAGGCAATGGCTAACGATTTGAGCGAAATTAAACAGAAATACGCCGAACCGCTAAATTTTGTGATGCTGAATGTAGACAATGACAAATGGCTCCCAGAAATCACCAAATATCGAGTAGACGGCATTCCGCACTTTGTCTACTTGAACGATAAAGGCAGCGCCGTTGCTGAAACGATGGGCGAAATGCCGCGCAGTATTATGGAAGCTAACTTAGAAGCTTTAATTGCAGGAAAACCTCTGCCACACGCCCAAGCTGGCGGTCAAGTTTCTAATTTTACTCCCCCCACAGGGCCTGTCAAAACAAGTAGCTCCGACCCCCGCGTCCACGGCTCTCAAGTACAGTAAAAGAAGGAAGTTCGGCAACGGATTCGCTCGACGGATTTAACTGATGTCAGGAAGAAGGAAGAAGGAAGAAGGAAGAAGGAAGAGAGAAAAGGGAAGAAGACTTTAGGAACAGGCAAGATGCCTGTTCCACAAGAAAGTTTATTTGTTGTGGAACAGGCATCTTGCTTGTTCCTGATGGCGATAAGTTACAGAGATTCAAAATCCCCTCGCAATTTCTGCCAATCTGCATTTTGGGCGATCGACTACCTCTAAAGGAATATTCAAAAAAACATTTTTGACAATTTATTAAAATTTATTATACTACTTGTCAGGTGCAGAGCGTAAATATTCTCTCACTGCCTATACAAAATAAAGCCTGAGCGAAAACAATTTGGTCGCCAGCCCCGCGATTCATTCATTTGCAGGCTGGCTGACTGGGTAAACTTTTCAATTCAAAAATCTAAAATCTAAAATCAAATGACCCCCGACAAACCCGGATTCAGCATTAGCGCGATCGCCATCCGTCGCCACATCGGCACCCTCATGCTGACAGTTGCGATTATAGTCGTGGGCATTTTCTACATCACCCAACTGCCCGTTGACTTGCTGCCCTCCATCACCTATCCCCGCATCAGCGTGCGCTTAGACGCCCCCGGAGTCTCGCCAGAAGTTGCAGTTGACGAAATTACCCGCCCCCTCGAACAAGGGCTTTCAGCGACAGAAGGAGTCACGCAAGTTTTTTCCCGCACCCGCGAAGGACAAGTCAGCGTCGATTTATTTTTCCGACCAGGGGGCGACATCAACCAAGCCCTCAACGACGCGACAGCCTCCGTCAACCGAATTCGCAACCGACTTCCCGATACAGTTGAATCGCCCAGTCTGTTTAAATTTGACCCTTCTCAACAGCCGGTTTACGAATTTGCCCTGACTTCAGACTCGCGACAAGGGGTAGATTTGCGGGTATTTGCCGATGAAGAATTAGCCAGGGAAATTAACGTTATTCCCGGAGTAGCTTCGGTTGACGTTTCCGGCGGCGTTCAAGAAGAAATTCAGGTTAATATTGACCTGAATCGGCTGCAAAGTTTAGGAGTTAATCTTAATGACGTTTTTAATGCTTTGCGCGATCGCAATTTAGACACTTCCGGCGGCCGCCTGCGGCAAGAATCTAACGAACCGCTGACGCGCACAATCGGTCGCTTTAGAACAGCCTCTGAAATCGCCAATCTTTCCTTTCAAGTATCCGGTTCCAACCCGCCAAAACGAGTTTACGTGCGAGATTTTGCTCAAGTCAATGACGGCACGGAAGAACAGCGAGTCAAAGTTTTTCTCAATCAAAAACCAGCCGTTAAAATTAGCATCTTAAAACAGCCGGACGCCAACACAATTACTGTTGTAGATGGAGTTAAAAATCGCATCAAAGAAATGCAGCAGTCCGGCTTAATTTCTGCAGACATGACCGTAGTTACTACCTTAGACGAATCCCGATTTATCCGCAATTCCTTAGCGGATGTGGCGAATGCGGGGGTTTCAGGCGCAGTGCTGGCTGCGATCGCAGTTTTGTTCTTTTTAGGTTCTCTCAGACAAACGCTGATTATTTCTCTGACTATTCCCCTGTGTACTCTAGCAGCCATTATTTTAATGCGGCTGTTCGGCTTGTCGCTGAACTTGTTTAGTTTAGGCGGTTTAGCGTTAGGAATCGGTCAGGCTATCGACACCAGCGTAGTTATTTTAGAAAATATTGTAGTCGGTCTAGACAGCAACCCTCATCTGAAAAAAGGCAGAATCAAAGATCGAAAAGAACGCACGATAGAAGAGTCAGTATTGCGGAGTGAAGAAGTAGAATCAGCAATGGTTGCTTCCACAGCAGCCAACTTAGTATCAGTGCTGCCATTTTTGCTTATCGGCGGCTTCTTTTCTCTGCTATTTAACGAATTAATTTTGACAATTAGCTTTGCAGTAGCAGCATCTCTGCTAGTAGCTTTAACGGTAGTGCCGATGCTGACTTCTCGCCTGATGGGAATGTCTTATTCCAGCAATATCAGTCAGTTCGGGCCGATCAAACATTTCAACCGCGGCTTTGAAAACGGTACGCGGGCTTACGGTTCGATGCTGTCAAAAGTTCTGAGTTTGCGGTTAATTATCATTGGACTTGCTTTTGTGATTTTAGGCGGTGGCACTTGGGTGATGGCGGGTCAAATTCCCCAAGAAATTTTGCCGAGAGTTAATACAAGTCAAGCCAGATTATTTGCTTCGTTTCCTCCGGGGACTAACTTGGAAACCAATCAAAAAGTGATTGCAGCAGCCGATAAACTTCTACTAGAACAGCCAGAAACAGAGTACACTTTAACGACAGCAGGGGGGCTGCTTTTCGGGAACAATACGGTGGAAAATTTGCTCAGGGGAAGCAGCACAATTACCCTAAAACCAGGTACGAATACTACCGATTTTACGGAAAGAATGACTGAGGAATTTAAAAAACTTGACCTTCCTAAAGGAACTCGTCTGCGGCTAGTGCCAGAATCGATTAGGGGTTTAGTTTTAACTAATTCTCCCGTACGGGGTGGCGAAATTGATGTCGTGGTTCAGGGGGAAACTGAAGAATCATTGCAGGAAGCCGGCCGTCAGATATTAAAAGAATTAGATGAGAAGGTAAAATTAGCCCGGTTTCGGCCGGAGGCAGACGCGCCGCAGTCAGAGGTACAAATTCGTCCTGACTGGGAAAGGGCCGCTGTGTACGGGCTGACAGCCCAAGATATTGGGGAGACAATTCAGACAGCAATTGAAGGTGCTGTTCCCACTCAGTTGCAGCGGGGAAACCGATTAATAGATGTGCGGGTGCAGTTCGATCGCAATTCTGTAAAAAATACTTCCCAACTCGGACAAATTCCCTTATCTGGCGGCAATAATACCATCATCCGTTTAAGCGACGTAGCCAATATTGCGATCGGCAAAGCGCCGGCAGAAATTCAGCGCCTCAATCAGCGCCAAGTTTTCTTAGTTGTCGGAAACTTGAATAAGGGTGCAAGTCTCGGCGATGCTGTCCAGCAAGTCGATGCAGTTTTATCAGAACTGAAGTTGCCGCGAGGAGTAAGAATTCTGCCGAGTTCGGCTGCTGAAACTAATGAACAATTGCAAACTTCTCTCAAGCTGTTGGGAGGGTTGGCGACTTTTTTAGTGTTTGTAGCGATGGCGGTGCAGTACAATTCTTTGGTCGATCCGCTGGTGATTTTGCTGACAGTGCCACTGGCGTTGGCGGCGGGAGTATTCGGGCTTTATGTGACCAAAACTGCGATCGGTGCGACGGTGATGATCGGTGCAATTTTGCTCGTGGGAATTGTGGTGAACAACGGCATCATTATGATTGAGTTGGCGAACCAAATTCTGGAAGATGAAGGAGTCGATCGCACAACAGCAATTCTCAGGGCGGCACCTCAGCGCTTGCGACCGATTTTGATGACAACTATTACTACAGTTTTGGGTTTGTTTCCCCTAGCTTTGGGTATTGGAGAAGGTTCGGAGTTTCTGCAACCTTTGGGTGTGGTGGTATTTTCCGGTTTGTCGCTGGCGACGCTGCTGACGCTGTTTATTATTCCGTGTTTCTATATTTTACTGCACGACTTCTTCGGGATGTTTGCAGGGAATAAGAAACCGCAGGCGGTTGCTATTCCTGTGCAGAAGGCGGGGAGAAAGAATGCGAATTTGTAAAATGTAGCGTCAGCTTTTTACGCACTTGCCCGCAATCCGGCAGGGGTTTAAACCCCTGCCTCATAGCGAAAGTCGGTTAAAACCGACTGTAGATTTTGACTGGAAGTGCGATCGATTTCAGTTTTCTTTCAGAGGACTTTCGCTATGAGACAGGGAATTCATTCCCTGTCGGAGTGTCGGATTTACCAACAATATCGGTGCTGCAATTGATGTTAAGCTGACGCGCCCTAATAAAATCAGCCAGTAAGGTGAATTTGACATTATAAATCATTTATACTACAATATATACTACACAACACTAAGCAAAATAAATCTCAATAAAAATGCCCTACGAAAAATTAGACATCTCAACCCCAAAGCCAGTTTTATCTTGGGCAAATCACGCCTTGGGCGAAAAAGAAACCAAGATGACCGCAAACGTAGCATCTTTGCCCTTTGTATTCAAACACGTCGCACTAATGCCCGATGTACATTTAGGAAAAGGTGCTTTAGTCGGTTCAGTAATTGCCACAAAAGAAGCGATTATTCCGGCTGCTGTGGGGGTTGATATTGGTTGCTTTACTGATGATACACAAATTCCTCTAGTTGATGGCAAATCTTATGCGATCGGGGAACTGGCTAGGAGCCAAAAAGAATTTTTTATCTACTCCTGTACAGAAACAGGCCGAATTGTTGCTGCTAAGGCTACAGCCAAATTAACTAGAAACAATGCCGAACTGGTTAAAGTGGTACTAGATAATGGAGAAGAAATCAAATGCACTCCCGATCATCAATTCATGTTGCGGAATGGTGAATACCAAGAAGCGCGGGATTTGACAACTGGAACGTCATTGATGCCCTTTTATTCCAAACTAGATAAGGATGGGTATACCTTAGTACAGCAAAATTATTCAGGTAGATGGCAAAAAGCTCATTGGATGATTGCTCGTTGTGGTTTGTTAGGAGACATACCATCTTTCCCCAATCAGAGAACTGTGATTCATCACAAAAACTTTTATCCCGCAGATAATAGACCAGAAAATTTAGAATTCATGGGTCATAATGACCACTCTGCCTATCACAGCTCATTGGTTGATAGAAATACCTATTGGCAATCCCTGGAATTTGAACAGAAAAGAAAGCAAGCCCTAGCTAATAAAGCTCAAACCTCAGACGGACACAGGTATTACGCCGAACGCGGAACGAAAAATATCCTTAAGTATATGAATAATAATCCCCAACACTTCCAAGGGTCAGTGGCAGGGAATGGCGAACGAGGAAAGGAGTATCTAATTAACTACGATCAGAGTGAAAAGGGTCCAGCAAAGAGTAAAGAAATTGCTAATCGGCTTTACCCTTGTGATACTTGTGGAACTCAAATTAAAAGTCCTATCGGGCTTCACAATCATCGGAAATATCAGCATGGCTACAACCACAAAGTAGTTGATATTATTCATTTAGTTGAAAAGGAAGATGTCTATTGCCTAACAGTTCCCGAATACGGAAACTTTGCGTTAACAGCGGGAGTATTTGTCCATAACTGCGGTATGATGGCAGTGAAAATGCCTTTCACTGCCAACAAATTAGAAGGCAAACTCAAACAAATTCGCCTCGATATCGAAGCCGCAATTCCCGTGGGATTTGCGGAAAACAAGGAAGTAGAAAAAACAGTCACCAACTGGCAAGGATGGGGCGAGTTTAAGGAACTTCATCAAGGCGTGCAGCACCAAAACAATAAAGCCTTAAAACAAATGGGTTCCCTCGGCGGCGGTAATCATTTTATTGAGGTTTGCGTTGATACTGAAAACTTTGTTTGGCTGATGCTGCATTCCGGTTCTCGCGGCATTGGAAATTTGCTCGCACAGCAGCACATCGAGAAGGCTAAAGATTTAGCTAAACTGGCAGAAATTAATCTGGCTGACAAAGATTTGGCTTATTTTGTAGCGGGTACGCGGGAGTTTGCGGATTACTGGCACGATTTGCAGTGGGCGCAAGATTATGCTCGTTTTAATCGCGATGTGATGATGAATCGGTTTAAGCGGATTGTCGAAAAACACGTCGCGGGTGGCAAATCTGTCAAGCCGCTATTAGAGGTAAATTGCCACCACAATTATGCGGAAAAAGAGGTGCATTTTGGCGAAGATGTGTATGTGACTCGCAAGGGTGCTGTGCGCGCGGATGTAGATGATTACGGGATTATTCCGGGTTCGATGGGGGCGAAATCTTTCATTGTTAAAGGGAAGGGAAATGCTGAAAGTTACTGTAGTTGCAGTCACGGCGCAGGGCGCTTGATGTCTCGCACTCAAGCTAAAAATGTATTCACTCTCGATGATTTGGTGCGGCAGACTGAGGGGATTGAGTGCCGGAAAGATGAGCAATTTTTAGATGAAATTCCGGGGGCTTATAAGCCGATTGATGAGGTGATGAGTCAGCAGTCGGATTTGGTGGAAGTTGTGGCGACGCTGAAGCAGGTGGTTTGTGTCAAGGGGTGACAGAAAGTGGTTTATTTGTACTTCACTTACCTGAAAATTGCTTTATGGGAAGAGGGGGGAAATCAAGCCGCTGTTGATTTCCCCCTCTTGACAAACGCTTTGTTTTCGGAAGCTTTTTCTCTAACACACCATGTGTCTCGACTCAATTTCTAGCAAGCGCAGCAGTGTTTCATCGCCCTTGGCTTTGGCTGCTTCCTTTCTACGATCGAGAATATTGCAAATATTCGCTTGATGCACTTGCGCCACTTCCACAACTGTTGGGTAATATTCCCCCCTCGCTGAGGCGCGAGCTGCTGCGACATCCCGATCGCCAGCTTGAGCATCTCGCTTTTTGGTATTGTTTGTGCCACCGTATTTTTTGGGGTTGGGAATGTGTCTCGGATACCGATAGTTCCAGTTTTGGCCCCGATATTTGCCCGCGACTTCGCCTTCGATCATATCAACTGTCGGAATGTCGTACTCGTAGTTTGAACCGCGATAAGTCAGTTTCATATTTTTTGATCCTTATATTTATGGAGATAAAAAGGGCAGTCAGGTCAGGGTTGGTTTTCTTTGCTAAAACTTTTTTAGTTTCTGTATTCAATTATACTGTTTTTTGAGATAAATCAATTTTATTTACAATAATTAATATTTTGAGGGGGGTGACGGCAACAAAAAACCCGCCGCAGCGGGTTTAATCGAGTTTTTGGCTAATTTGAGCAGCACCCGGAGCGAGACTGCTTCGGTTCCCAAGAACTAGCCGACTGTCACCTGATCGGTTTGCACGTTTGTGGCACCTTCTTCAGCAGAGGCGATCGCCACCAACTTGTCGAGAATTTCCTGACTAGGAACTTGACCTTTGAGAACAACCGTGCTGCTGAGCTGAGCTACATAAACAGTCTCGATATCAGCAACTTCTGCATCGGCGTCAAAAGCTAAAGCAACCCGCTTCGCTAAGCCGCTTTCGTCAAAATTTCCGTCTGGGCCGACTTTAGCAGGAGCGATGGATTGCGCTTGTGCTGCTTGCTGTACTACTTGTGCCATCGGTTCAGCCTGGGGTGCAGGCTTTTCGAGTCCGAACAGTCTTTTAAACCAACCCATAGTAGTTGAGTCTCCTGAAAATACACTTTTTACACAATAGCTCTAGAAGTCCAAAAGACTTGTAATTGTTGCAAAACTCAGTGAAATTTTTCACAATGTTTGCCGGCAGACTTTCACAATCTCAAATCTCCTCTGATATCCAGATGTTGATTTTGCTATTTTATGTATAGGACGCTACGCCTTGGATTGCAGGCCAGTAGTCGAAATAGTTCCCACTTTTACCTTGAAAAAACTTCACAGCGCCCCGGAATACATTCCCGGTTTGTTTAACTACCGGGGACATCTCGTGCGGGTAATCGAAGTGTGATCACTGATACAGGGGACGCTAAACCCGCGCTTAATTGGAGGTAGCCCTGGATATACGCTGTCAATCTAATTCTTAACTTTTTAGATAATATTGTTCTGCTTCCGACCAATTGAGTTTAAGCAACGAATCATCTCCCCATGTCAGTTTGAGACTGGGCTTAAAGGCTGTCACCCCTAAAGCGCTAATAATTTGCGCTGCGACAGCTTTCGCCAGTAGCGGTGGTACAGAATTTCCGACTTGGCGAAAACCGTGCCATTTTGTGACGTGAAATCTAAACCAGTCAGGATAGGAATGCAGTCGCGCAGCTTCTCTGACTGTAATGCACCGAGGGGCGATCGGGTGAATCGGTCTCGGCGAAGTATAAGCCCCCCTAGCCCTGTCGGTTCCGGCCCTGAGTGTGTTGCAAACTCCGTCAGGGTGAAGCTTGTAAAAACGGCTGATTGGCTCTTTTTCGCCGTGTTTAGCCGCCTGAAACCTTTCTATACATTCCTGAGAATGTTTAGTTCGCAAACTACCAGAGAGGATTTGTCGATCGTACTCGCGATCGTAGGAATAATCATCATCCAAAGCATCAATTCCGCGCATTATACTCCCATAAGTGCTGCATTTTCCGTACTCCGCCATCACCCAATCTCGATACAGCAAGTCGCTGTACTTTTCCACTTCCGGCAAATCTCCAATCGCATCCCAAACTGTCGGGACAGCAGGCAAATTAATTTTTTTATAGCGTTTAGCAATTTTAATTTTCGGCAGTATAGTAATTTGCTGAGGGTATTTGGGTAGCTCATAACCTTCTTTGCACCCCATCAAAAACAATCGTTTGCGAGCTTGCGGCACTCCATAGTTAACAGCGTTGAGAACTTGATATTTTTCTTCTACTTTATAGCCACATTTCAGAAAAGAGCTAATTAAAACATTCAGGAGTTCTTTGTGTTCTCCTGATGCAATTCCTGGCACATTTTCCATTACAAAGAACTTGGGTTTTAGCTCCAAAACTAAGCGCTGAAAGTGAAAAATTAGAGAATTTCGCGGGTCGTCCACATCGCGCTTGCCCATCATGGAGAATCCTTGACAGGGCGAACCGCTGATTACTACGTCTATCTCGCGCCGCCCGATCGCCGATTTTTTCCGAATTTCTGAACCCGTAAGCTGTGTGACATCTTTGCAAAGAATAGAACACAGCGGGAAATTAAACTCGTGTGTGGCGCAGTGAATAGGGTCGATTTCGACTGAGGCAAGTACATCAAACCCTGCTTGTTCAAAGCCCAGGGTCATGCCGCCCGCGCCTGCAAATAAATCAACAGCGATCGGTCGCTTTTTCCGATTGCTTGGCATAACATTTCAATAACAAAGTTGCTTTAATAGAAATTAAGGAAATCAACCGCGTTTCTGGTAATAAATCGTGGGTTTGTCCACGAGCCAGCCACAAAGGAACCGGGTTTCTACATAACCTTTCAATACCAAAATTGCTTTAAGAAGCTGTATTTAATTTAACATTTTTCATGATTTCTGCAGCGGCCCGATCGCACACGCCCACATCTCCGAGACTTTCGCGCATTTCCCGATAACCTGCCAAAGTTTGCTGGCGTCGATCGGCATTTTGCAGCAATTCCAGTGCGTGATTCACTATATTTTCCGCAGTCGCCTCGTCTTGCAGCAACTCCGGGACGATCGGCTTCATTTGCACCAAATTGGGCGGAGACATAAAAGGAATAGAAAATTTCAGCACATGGCGAAAAATCCAAGCCGTAATTGGACTGACGCGATAGAGGACAACTTGCGGAACATCCAGCAAAGCCAACTCCAGATTAACAGTACCAGATTTAGTAATCGCCAGATCGGCAGCGGCTAATATTTCCAGAGTTTGATTTTCTAACAAAGTAGCCCGCAAACCGTAATTCTCGATCGCCTGTTCGATTTTGCTGCGGAAAGCTTGGTTAGCAAGCGGAATCCAAAAATGAACTTCCGGCAATTTAGCTTGAATAATTTGAGCTGCCTCAAATATAACCGGCATCAGGTACTTGAGTTCTTGGTGTCTGGAGGCGGGAATTAGGGCGATCGACACCTGTTCCGGCAAAATTCCCAAAGTTTTGCGGGCAACTTCCCGGCTGGGCGCAGATTGCATTCTATCCACCAAAGGATGACCAACCCAACTCACTTGGGCTCCTTTTTTTTGATAATAACAAGCTTCTTCGGGGAAAATTGCCAAAAGTTGGTCGCAAATATTGACAATCAGATCAGTATTGCGAGGAGAAATCGACCAAACCCATTCTTGAGGTGCGATGTACCAAACCACTGGCAAATCAGGCAAACAGCGGCGGATGTAGCTGCCAATACCGAGATTTGGAGTCAAATAATCAATCAATACAACAACATCGGGGCGGAAGTTTTGAAGATATTGTTTAGCTTTTTGCTGAACTTTGATCGTTGGCCAAATATACGGTACTGATTCTATCAGACCCATAGAACCAATGCCCACAGTATCGCCTAAAATAGTAGCACCCGCTTCCGCCATACGAGGCCCCCCCAATCCTGTTATTTCTAAATCCAAACCGGCGGCGACAGCGTGACGTTTTAACGCTGCAATTAACAAAGATCCTTGCAAATCGCCCGAAACCTCACCAGTGCTGATAAAAATTTTCATATTCTGAATTTATACAGGTGAGATGTTTGCTAATAACTCAGTAACAGCATCATATTGATCGGGCATATTAGCACAGCTTAGCAGTAATTCTAAGTCCAGATCGGGAAGGAATGTACTCCGGGCCATCTCCTGATAATTTTCATCGGTTAAGTAATAGAGAGATAACTGACTCTTTTGCCAAAACCAGACTTCCCTAACGCCCAATCTTTTGTAAAATTCTAGAGTATTTATTCCACCACTGGTAATTACCACTTCAATAGCAATATCTGGGACTATTTTTTGGGTTCCTATATCATAGGAATCATCCGGCTCTTTTCTACCGCCCAATTCTCTGTTACCCAAAGTCGGCCCGCCCTTGCCGTAAAATCGAATCCCATTTGCTCTCATATATGCCTCTAGCAGCATACAGAGAGTTTTCTTGATGATTTCGTGTTCGGGCGAGACAGTCATAATTTGCAGTAGTCGATCGAGATAGAAAAATTTCACACCTCTGAAATCTTTAAAAGCTGCTTCTATAGCTTCAAATTGCTCCCAACTCACATCTGAGAACCTGATGCAGCCATCTTGTTCTGTTTCAGGGGATGTAGATTTGACTGAAGTATATACATTCATAGGGCAACCGTCGCTTAGTTCCTAGGTTTATTCTACCTGATTCACTTTTTACCAGGAATCAAACCGCGCCGCCCTTTGGTTATAGACTGCTGCACAAATCTCTGCAGGTGCTGCAAGTGGGGGTTTTCCGGCAACAAATCCAACTGTTCCAAAGCTTGATTTAGAGTGTAGCCAGAATGGTAGAGAATACGAAAAGTTTTCTTCAAAACTAGCAAATCTTCTGCTGTAAAACCGGCACGTTCGAGACCTATTTTGTTGATTGCTCGCACTCTCGAAGGATTCCCCTCGACTAGCATATAAGGAGGTACGTCTCGATCGATCCTGCTCAAGCCGCCCACCATAGACAAGCGGCCGATGTGGACAAACTGGTGAACGCCCAAAACACCGCTCAAGCGGGCTTGAGACTCGATTTTAACGTGTCCGGCTAAGGCTACAGCATTAGCGATAATTACTCGATCGGCGATCGCGCAATTGTGTCCCACATGAACATAAGCCATCAATAGATTATGATTGCCAATAGTCGTGCTTTCCCCGGCTCCAGTAGCGCGGTTAATTGTCACGTATTCCCGAATCTGATTGCTGTCGCCAATTTTCACCCTAGTCGGAGAACCCTCGTATTTCAAATCTTGAGGTTCCAAACCTATCGCCGCACCGGGGAAAATTTGATTGCGAGCACCTATTTCGGTTAGCCCGTCGATAATTGCATGGGCACCAATCTTAGTATCTGGCCCGATTTTCACTCTTTCCCCAATTACAGCATAAGCTCCCACTTCTACAGTCGGGTGAAGTTCAGCACCGGGATGAATCACAGCAGTTGGGTGAATCAAAGTAAGCATTTGTCAGTTGTTTTGCTGGTAAGTGGGAAGGAAGTTTTGCAAAGCGCAGTGTAAGGAATTAAACGGATTTAACGGATGGATGTTGACGGAATACGGAAGAGGGAAGAAGGATTTTTTTTTAATTTTAAGATTACTTCCTTCCAATGAAGGCTTGGCGGTTTCAATTTAAATTCAAAACTCATAACTCAAAACTACCCGCAAGCCCTCACTAATTCCAAATTTAATCTACCATCGAAAACGTCAATTCTCCTTCACAAACTTTTTGTCCGTCTACTACAGCCAGAGCCTGCATTTTTGCGAAGCGGCGGCGTTTTACCCACAGCAATTCTACAGTCATCAGCAACTGATCGCCCGGTACAACCTGACGACGGAACTTGACTTGATCAATTCCGGTAAACATCCACAATCCTTGCTTGATGTCGGGCAACTGAGCCAGAACAATACCGCCAACTTGAGCCATCGCTTCGACAATTAATACTCCAGGCATAATCGGCCGTCCGGGGAAATGCCCTTGAAAATGTGGTTCGTTGAAAGTCACATTTTTAATTCCTACAGCCTTCTCGGACGGCACGTAATCAACAATCTTGTCAACCAGTGCAAAAGGATAGCGATGAGGCAATAATTTCTGAACTTCTTCGAGAGTAAAAGTAGATTTAACCGCTGGAGAATCTTCACCGTTTTTGGTGGAGACGGATTCAGAATTAGCAGTATTGAGGGTGTTAACTTCAGTCAGCGTAGACATTTCTTGAAGAATTTTGAGTGTGGTATGGCAGAAGGCAGAAGTCAGAAGGAAGATGCAATCTTAACAGAAGATCACCTTGTTTTTTCCTAACTTTTATCTAGGGTAGCTAGAGCTTCCGATTTCAGGGCTTGGGCGAGTTGGACGTGCAGGTTGTGACTGGCTTTGTAAGCCAAGTAGTGAGCTTTTGGCCAAGTTCCGAGCAGACTGAGGTCGCCTGCTAGGTCTAGGATTTTATGGCGCACGGGTTCGTTGGCAAATCTCAAAGGCGGGTTGAGCCAGCCGGATCGATCGCAAACTAGGGCGTTCTCTAGGGTACCACCTTTGATCAAACCTGCTTGTCGCAATTGGTCAACTTGGCGAGCAAGTCCAAAAGTGCGGGCTGGGGCGATCGCCGTCGCAAAACTTTCTGCCTCTGGCGACCAACTGTACCATTGATTGCCGATCGCCTGTTCCTCAAAATCAATTCCGTAACTAAACCGAGTTTCGGCTGACGGTAAAGCCGCTGCAAAAGCATCCCCGTAGCGCACCCAAATTGGCTCACTAACGACAAAGGAGGAAGTGGGGTCTTGCTTCGATTCTTGAGGAACTAAGCCAGTATGGGCGATCGCCTCTACCCAAACCTGAGCCGAACCGTCCAGCAGAGGCACTTCCGGCCCATCAACCTCAATTCGAGCATTATCCGCTCCCATCCCCGCCAAAGCGGCTAATAGATGCTCTACAGTGCGAATGTGAGCATCGATACCTGCCAGTTCTGTTGAAAGTGCAGTCTGGCAAACCGCCTCAATTTTTGCAGGAATTATCGGAGCACCGGGCAAGTCAATTCTGACAAAATAGCGGCCTTCCTCAACCTCCGCAGGCAAAACTCGGACGCGAGTTTGTTCGCCGCTGTGCAAACCGATTCCCGACAGTTCAAATTCAGATTTTAAGGTACGTTGAATAGTCATTAGTTATGGGAATGGGGCATTGGGCATTGGGCATTGGGCATTGGGCATTAGTTAGTAGTCAGTAGTCAGTAGTCAGTAGTTAGTAGTTAGTAGTCAACTGCCAATTGCCAACTGCCAACTGCCAACTGTCAACTGTCAACTGCCAACTGCCAACTGCCAACTGCCAACTGCCAACTGCCAACTGTCAACTGTCAACTTAGAATCGCTCACCAATTCCAAAGTGAATTTGATTGTCGCCCGTGTCGTTGATACCG
Source organism: Microcoleus sp. Pol8_D6 (assembly GCF_036700965.1). Classification (NCBI taxonomy): domain Bacteria; kingdom Bacillati; phylum Cyanobacteriota; class Cyanophyceae; order Oscillatoriales; family Microcoleaceae; genus Microcoleus; species Microcoleus sp. Pol8_D6. The sequence continues at coordinate 28,790 of NZ_JAUBPW010000016.1, forward strand.
TAATCGATGCGGATCGGCCCTAAAGGAGATTGAACCCGCACGCCGAGGCCGTAACCGTAACCGCTACCGGGCTTTTCGCGGATACCGGCCGGGTCGCCCGGCACATCTTTGCCCGTGCCCAAGTCAGTGCCAGCATCCAAAAATAGCGCTCCGCCGATAAACGAAATAATCGGGAAACGGTACTCAACGCTGGCTTCTAGGAAACTGCGGCCGGCTCCCATGTCGCCTTCGTCGTATCCGCGCACCGAGTTGGCGCCCCCCAAGGCAAAGGCTTCGTAGGGAGGCAAATCTCCGAATACGGTGCCGCCTCTAAAACTGAATGCCAGGGTTTGAGGGCCGGGGGTAAAGTTAGTGTACTTGACTGGTAGGTACAAGCTGTAGCTGGCCCGCAGGCGGTTTAACAGGATGCTGCCGGAACCTACAGGAATCGATTGTTCCATCCCAAACCTGAGCAGGGAACCGCTAGTGGGGCGGAGGGGGTCGTTGCGCCGATCGCGCACAACACCTGCTTGCAAAGTTGTCAAGTCATCCGAGCCCGAATCGCTAAAACTCAACAGGTTGCCGAGTTCGTCCTCGGACTCGCGCCTGCCTTTGCGATCGGTAATTGAGACTCGCTGGTACTGCAAGCCGACTGAAGCTGTCCACTCAGAATCCGCAAAAGGATTCCGATCCAGGGGACGGGTGAAATTGATACCGGCACCGGTGCGGACGACGCGGGGTCGATCGTCGTTGGGCAATCTAACTTCCCGTTCGCCACCGTCAAAAATCACGCTGATCGATCGTCTTCTAAACGCATTAATCGTATAAGAAGTCCGGTAAGGATCGCCCGCAATCCAGGGGTCGGTAAAACTCAGGTCAAACAGGGTTTGGCGTTCCCCAATTTGTATTTCAGCCCCCAATTTCTGGTTCCTACCTCTCAAGTTTTGCTGCTGGTAACTCAGCGTACCGAATAAACCCGTCGCGGAACTCAAACCCGCACCAGCCGCCAGAGAACCGGTATTTTTCTCAATGACGTTGACAATTACTCTTGCCTTGCGGGGGTCAGTCGTTCCCGGTTCCAAGGCAAGTCGCACGTCTTCAAAAATTCCCAAACCAAACACCCGTCTCAAATCCCTTTCCGCCTTAGTGCGGTTAAAGATGTCTCCGGGCTTGAGTTCTACTTCGCGGGTGATGACAAACTGACGGGTGTTGCCTCCGATCGGCTGACCCGTGGCATCTGTTGCCTCTCCCTCCTTGTTCAGGAAGCGGACATCAACGGATTCGATCTGGCCTTCTGCCACTACCAGGGTGACAGTGCCGTCGTCTGCTACTTGCGGGGCATCAGTGATTTGGCCCAAAACATAGCCGTTCTCTTGATACCACGCATTAATTTTTTTCACTCCCTCTTCAAAGCGGCGAAGGTTGAGAATTTTGCCGTATTGATCGCGGAAGCTTTCGTCAATTACGCTTTGGGGCAGCACTTGCTGACCGGTGATTGTCACTCCCCGCAGCACCGGATTTGGCTGCACAATAAAAGTTACCCGGACGCCCAACGGGGTGTCTTCCGGTACTGCCCGCACGTTTCTGAAAAAGCCTGTGGCAAAAATGGCGTTGATGTCTTGTTGCAGTTGGCTGCGGTTGGTCGTGCGTCCCGGTTGGGTGCTGATGACTCGGTAAATTTCGCTTTCCAGGTCGTCCGTCGCCCCGGTGACTGTCACTTCTGCAACTAGCACTTGCGGTTCTGCCGCCCCGGCGGGTGCGGGGGTTTGTCTCGGCTGCGGTGCTGGGCTAGGTGGCAATGGGGGAACGGTGTTAGCGGGCGGCCTGGTCGGGGCCGGTATTGTCGGAACTTGGGCGTTTTGAGCGATCGTCCCTGGTTCCTCTGGTTTCCCTAGCTCTGCTGCGATCCAGGCGGGCGTTACAGCCGATTCCTCGGGGGGGAGCGAAGTGTCCTGTTGCGCGTCTGGCAGGGCGTTTTGGCTGCTAGAGGCGGGGGAGGGGTTGGATGCTAGCTCGGGTTTGAGTTGAAGGATCAGAGGTGAAACCGGCGAAGGCGGTTCTGTGACTCGATCTGGGGGTTGGTCGTTGGGTTCTCCTCTGGCAGGGGCCTGAGCTATTTTTAGGGCTTCCCCTTTGCCGGTTTTAGCGGCTTTACGGTTTTGAGGAGGGTTTTGGGTTAATTCTGGAATGGGGCGATCGGGTAATTCGATCAACGGGGCGGGTCGGGCGGCAGCCAAAGCTTCCTCTGCTGATTCAGAGTAGGATGTTTGGCCGGAAGCAGAATTTGATAACCCGAATGTTGCTGAGGCAGTAAAAACTGCCACCAATACAGCAGATAAACGCATTTTTGTTCACTTTTTTGGGCAATCCACACACCACATTAGTCATTAGTCATTAGTCATTAGTCATTAGTTATATAAGTCGGTGGAATTTCGCGCTGACCGCTAATTGATGACTGTTGACCGCTGATTGCTGACATCGAAAGCAGAAGGGTGACAAACTGTGCAATTCTAGCGCATTACCAAGGCCTCTAGACTTTCTGAGCGAGAACGCGTTGGAGAACTTGCTGGTAAGCGGTTTCTACCGATCCTAAGTCGCGGCGGAATCGGTCTTTGTCCATAACACGGGCGTCGGGGTCGGCTTCTGCGTTGTCCCAGAGGCGGCAGGTGTCGGGACTGATTTCGTCGGCGAGGATCAGATTTTGATGTTGGTCGATACCGAATTCTAGTTTGAAGTCTACCAGGGTGATGCCGCACTGGCTGAAAAATTCTTTGAGTATTTCGTTAATTTCGCGGGCGGCGATTTCTAGTTGGTCTATTTGTTCGGGGGTGGCTAGCTGCATTAGCAGCAGCCTGTCGCGGGTCAGCAGCGGGTCTCCCAAATCGTCGTTTTTGTAATAAAACTCCACCAGCGGCGGATTGACTATTGTGCCGAGAGCGAGTCCCGTTTGCTTGCACAGACTGCCGGCGGCAATGTTTCTGACTACGACTTCCAATGGCAAGATTTGGACGCGACAGACTCGCATTTCATTGGGGGCCGGCGTGTCGATGAAATGGGTGGGAATGCCTTTGGCTTCTAGCATCCGAAACAGGTGGGCAGATACGGCGCAGTTGATTTCGCCTTTGCCGACGATGCTGCCGCGTTTTTGGGCGTTAAAGGCTGTGGCGTCGTCTTTGAAGTGGGTCAGCAAAATTTCGCTGTCTTCGGTGGAGTAGAGGATTTTGGCTTTGCCTTCGTAGAGTTTGCGATCGGCTGACATGGCGATTAATAATAATGTAGATGAGTTTTAGATTTTACCGTAGCTCGATCGGGTGTTATTGGCGAGTTTTTGGATCTCCGCTGCACCGCTCATGCTCTGACAAGCGAATTTCTTGATGGTACAAGCCGCCGGATTTATCCGTGGAATCAATCCCAAATCTCAAATCTAAAATCCTCAAGCCCCCGCATTTATCCGTCGGGTCAATCCAAAATCTCAAATCTCAAATCTCAAATCGAATGACGGGCAAGTACGCCTGCAGGTAGATACTGTCATCGACCCCGGCATAAATGATTCTTGACAAAGGACAATAGATATTAAACCTGCTGGGCTCGCGATCCGTGCTGACAAAACCTCGCAAACGAGACGGGCGCTTAAAAAACATCTAGAAAATGGCTGATTTATGCAAGACAAAAAAATTCATATTCTCTTGGTAGAAGATGATGAGGTTGATGTGATGAACGTCCGGCGAGCTTTCAAAAAAAATAACATCGTCAACCCCCTCTACATTGCTGCCAATGGATTAGAAGCTCTAGCTATATTACGTGGAGAAGGAAAAATAGATCCTCCCATGCCTAAAGCGCGCCGGTTGATTTTGCTGGACTTGAATATGCCGAGAATGAGCGGGATCGAGTTTTTGCAAGAATTGCGACTGGATGAATGTTTGAGGTCGATTCCGGTAATCGTCCTCACAACTTCTAATGAAGATAGAGATAAAGTAAAAGCTTATAATTTGAATGTAGCGGGCTATATTCTTAAACCTGTTACTTTTTCTAACTTTGTGGAAGTGATGGCTACCCTAAACAAATACTGGATGCTGAGCGAAATTCCCTAAAATAGGGAAATTTGAATATTTTTTTTTTCAAGAGGGCTTTATGATTTTTCAGCGATGCAGTTGTTTGAATGCCTTTTTCTCGACAGCAGCTTTTTCGGAGTAATCCACAATTCGGTTTTTATGGACAAAATTCTCACAATTCTGATAGTTGATGACGATGCAGTAGATCGAATGGCGATCAAACGCTCGCTCAAGTCCGCTGGTGTTTCGGCAGAAGTTACTGAGGCAGAAGACTGCGCGGATGCCCTGGTCCAACTCTCGGTCATCAAAAATTCTACGCAGGCTACCGCGAAACACTCCCAAAAAAATAAATCTCAACCTTTAAGCGAGCTTGAGGAGACAGAACAGGGGCTGCTATTAAATCAAATATTTGAGTGCAAATTTGACTGCGTATTCCTCGACTACGGATTGCCGGACGGAGACGGACTGAGTTTGGTAAAACATCTACGAGAAGCTGGACTGAAAGTTCCCTTAATTGTACTCACCGGTCAAGGCGACGAACAAATTGCTGTAGAATTGATGAAGGCAGGAGCTTCAGATTATATCGCTAAAAACAAGCTTTCTCCCGATAGTTTGTCCCGCAGCTTATCCAATGCGATGCGCGTTTACCGTGCCGAATATCAGGCGTTTCATACTAGTCAAAAGCTCAAGGAAAGTGAAGAACGATACAGGTTAGTTTTAGAGGGAGTGAACGACGGAATTTGGGATTGGGATTTAAGTAAAAATGAGGTTTATTGGAACGATCGCCTTTTGGAAATTATCGGTTTGTCGCGCAAGCAATTTGGCAGGACTATGGAAGCTCTATATAACCGCCTGCACCCCGATGACAAGGAGGGAATTGTCGCGGCGATCGCCGCTCACTTGGAACAAGAAATAGACTACAATGTAGAATTTCGGCTGCTGCACTCGAACGGTGTTTACCGCTACTGCACTTCTCAGGGAAAAGCTCAGCGCAATTCCCAAGGAAAACCGCTGCGAATGGCCGGCATGATTAGCGATATTACTGAGCGGAAACAGGCGGAAGATGCTCTGGAAAGGGAACGGCAGCAACTGAGACAAATTATTACTTGCGTGCCTGTAGCAATGGCTATGTTCGATACACAAATGCGCTATATGGCTAACTCTAAAAAATGGGTTAGTCAATTTAATTTGGGCTTGCGGTCCCTGAATAATCTCAGCCATTACGAATTGTTTCCAGATACGCCGAATCGCTGGAAAGTAATGTACCAAGAAGTGCTCCAAGGCAAGGTAGTTTCTGTGAGCGAAGATGCTTGGGAACGAGCAGACGGCTCTGTTATCTACCTGCGCTGGGCCGCTCACCCTTGGTACAATCCAGACGGTAAAGTAGGGGGAATTGTGATGGTTGCCGACAAGATTAATGAGTTGGTGGAAGCGCGGGAAACTGCCTTAGAAGCTAGTCGGGTGAAGTCGCAATTCTTGGCGAACATGAGTCACGAAATTCGCACTCCGATGAATGGGGTTTTGGCAATGGCTCAATTGATGCTGCGCGCTCCTCTAGAACAGAAACAGCGGGGCTGTGCTCAGACGATTTACCGCAGTGCTGAACATTTGCTAAATGTTATTAATGATATTCTCGATTTCTCTAAGATTGAAGCTGGAGAGATGCGGCTGGAAAAGGCTAATTTTGATTTAGATAGTTGCGTGGAGTCTGTGATAGAAATTATAGCGCATTTGGCTGAAGAAAAAGGTCTTGAATTGAATATTTTAGTTGACAGTTCAGTGCCCAGAAAGTTGGTAGGCGACTCGGGCAGATTGAAGCAAGTTTTGCTGAATTTGACGGGTAATGCCATAAAGTTTACGGATCGCGGTCAAGTTTTAGTTCACGTAACGGTGAAACAAGGCAACCGACTGGCAGAGGGTAGACAAGGGGCAAGATTGCTATTTTCCGTCCGAGATACTGGCATTGGAATTTCGGCAGAAGGGCAAACAAAGTTGTTCCAATCTTTTTCTCAGGTAGACGATTCTCCTACTAGACCTTACGGCGGGACGGGTTTGGGTTTGGCTATTTGTAAGCAGTTAGTGGAGATGATGGGAGGGGACATTGGAGTTCGCAGTTTGCTGGGCAGTGGTGCTACTTTTTGGTTTACTGTACCTTTGGAAAAACAGTTGCCAGTTGAGCCTCATGATCCCGAACTAGCGGGCAAGAAACTGTTAGTAGTCTCTGGAAGCGCTTTGAGAAGGGCAGCGGTGCGCTCGCTCGCTCAAAGTTGGGGTGCCCGCTGCGATGAGGCAGAAACTGCTGCTGAGGCTTGGAATTGGTTTCCTAATGCCCAGGGCGGGATTTCTCAGTATTCGGGAGAGGGGGGAAAAAGCTGGGATGTGGTGCTTGTGGACTTGCAAATGCCGGAGTTGGATGCGGAGGAATTTGCTAGGAAAGTGCGATCGACCTCGGCAGTTGGCTCGTTAATCGCCATGACTGCTTTGCGGGAACAGCCGAAGGCTGAATCGCTTTGCAGTCGAGGTTTTAACGGATATTTGATCGAGCCGGTGCGACCAAGCCGCCTGCTTGAGGCTTTGCAGGCGCCGGTGAAGGGAACGGGAGATTTTGGGAGAGTGGAGGCTGCTAATACTTACAAGTTGCCACCAGTTAATTCTCAATATGTTACTCCCAATTCGCTGTCATCGCTAAGGATTTTGGTGGCGGAAGACCACCCAATCAATCAACAAGTTCTTGTGGAACAGTTGGCAGTTTTAGGCTATCAAGCTGACTGCGTGGTCAACGGTCAAGAAGCGCTGGATTTGCTGGCAAAAAAAAGCTATGATTTAGTGCTGATGGACTGTCAAATGCCGATACTTGATGGTTACAAAACGGCGCAAAAGTTGAGGCAAATTGAAGGAAGAGATCGGCATACTTTTGTGATGGCTTTAACGGCTCATGCTATGCCGGGGGAACGAGAAAAGTGTCTGGCAGCGGGGATGGATGATTATCTCAGTAAACCTGTAGATTTAGATGCTTTGGCGGCGGCTCTGAAAAAGTATGAAGCCTTAAATGTTCAGGGTGACAATAAGTATGGAGTTAAAAGTATAAATTCGGCAAATAAATCTCAATTAGCAACAAATTATACAGAAGTTATGGAAACAGCGCAGGTTGTGGCTCTGCCGACACCAAGGGCGATCGCACATCAAACTTGGGAACATATAGACTACGACGGACTGTTCGACAAGAGCAGATTGGAGCAACTCGGACGAGTTAATATTAAATTGCCAGAGCGACTTTTACAAGCTTTTGTGGCAGGCGCGCAAGCTGATGTAGCTGCTGCCAAAATAGCCGTAGAAGCTAAAGATTGGCAAGCTGTGGAATATCAAGCCCACCGTCTCAAAGGAACTTCTGCTAATGTGGGAGTTGCTCTGATGTCGGATTTGGCCGCACAATTGGAGCATCAAGCGCGAAGCTTTCAATCTGAATCACCAGATGTGGAATTGTTAAATATTGAGAGGGTTGAGAACATATTAGTAAGTTTGTTCAGTCATTTAGCCAGGGTTCAAGAATTTGTGGAAACGCGAATGCTTGGTTAATATCTTACTCAATCATAGTTGCTCCTAGTCGGCAATTAAAATCGCCATTACAAAAACGAAGTTTCTCTCTAAGAGACTAAGAATATAGAGCGGTACGGTACGGAGTGTGCATCCTAAATAGAAAAAATCTAGAAAAATTTTGTTTCTTTCTTTCGTTACTCCGTGTTCTTTGCGTTCTCTGCGGTTAATTAAAAATAATAATTAATTTAGCTATGAATTACGATACCAATACAAACACTATTTTAGATAGCAATTCATTAAAAAATGATGAAAAAATGCTAACGCCTTTGAGGGTTTTTGCTCGGGAAGTTTTATTGTATGAAAACAAGGCTATATCTGAGCAAGATTCTGTAAATTTTGTGCCGTACCCGCAAGATGAAAACAATAATTTATGTGTTGACAATCTCCTAGCAAAAGTGGCTCGCTGCTGTCGAGAAAGCAAGGTGGGAAAAAAATTACCGACGGCTTTTTACGTTCACGTTTCGGCTTTGCAGACACTCCACCCTGTCCTCGGTATCTACGAAAATTGTGCCAGACACACTCTCGAAAATATTGATGAAGCAACTTTAGTGAAATTTCTGCTCCATCAACCTAAAATATCTTATCTTTTTTATCCGGATTTCGATACAGATGCTCATCCTGCTTTGCAAACCAGCATCCAAATTAATCTAGCAACAGGGGAAGTTAAATATTTCGATTACAGCAACAGCGAAAATCCTCCTGTTTTGCACCGTAAGGAAACTTTTGTAGCTGCCGATTATCCCAATTACGAAAAGTTTGCAAGGCTGACTCGCACCGAGGAAAAGTGGGGGCTGCTTGACAACACTAGCGTGATCGGCACTCGCGAGGGTTGGCTCAAATATTTGGGATATTGCGGTGTAGAAATCCAAGATCATACTGTTGTCGAGCGTTTGAAACAGGAGAATAGTGAGCTATCAATTCCTAAGATCGAGCGACACAAAGCTGCAATGGTACGCAACTCGCTTTCTAAACCTCTGCGTCTGGTTTTAGAAGCTGATTTAGCGAGGGACGGGGCGACTTTTTTTGATTACGGTTGCGGTTACGGGGGGGATGTTAAATATATTGCACAAGAGGGTTATGCTATTTCTGGTTGGGACCCATACTATCAGCCGGATACTCCGCGAATTTGTGCTGATATTGTGAATATTGGTTATGTGATTAATGTCATTGAATCTTTGGCGGAACGCCGAGAAGCGTTGCTGAATGCTTGGGAGTTAACTAAGAATTTATTAGTTGTGGCGGCTCAGGTTTTGATTGATGATAGCGATCGAGGTCAAATTGCTTATGGGGATGGGGTGATTACTTCTCGGAATACTTTTCAGAAGTATTACGAACAAGAAGAGTTGAAGGTTTATATTGACCAAGTTTTGAATGTTGATGCGATTCCTGTGGCTTTGGGGATTTATTTTGTGTTTCGGGATGCTGCGGAGGGTGAAGGTTTTCGCGCTTCTCGTTTTCGATCGCACTTATCGACTCCCAGGGTGCGATCGCAAGTTAAGCGGTTTGAGGATTATGCGGAAATGCTGGCTCCTTTGATGGCTTTTGTGAGCGATCGGGGCCGACTTCCTGTTAAAGGCGAACTAGCGGAAGAATCGGCGATTAAGGGGGAATTTCACAGTTTTAATCGCGCTTGGAGGGTGATTTTGCAAGCAACGGATGCGGATGATTGGGAGAGAATCGCCGACAAGCGCCGCCAGGATTTGCTAGTATATCTCGCTCTCAACGGTTTGGGAGAGCGGCCTTCAATGCGCCGACTCCCGGCTCAAATCCGCAACGACATCAAAGGTTTGTTTGACAATTATCAAAAAGCTTGCACTTTGGCGGATTTAATGCTATATAGTTTGGGAAAACCTGATATTGTGGCTGACTGTTGCGAAGATAGTGCGATCGGCTACAAACAGCCCGGTTCCCTTTCAGTTCACGTCTCTGCATTAGAAGAACTTGACCCTTTGCTGCGGCTCTACGAAGGCTGCGCCAACCGCACAATTGGCAGGCTTGACGGGGCGACAATTATCAAATTTTACGCTCGCAAGCCTCAGATTTCCTATTTATTTTATCCCGATTTTGACAGTAACCCGCATCCAGCTTTGCACACTTCTATGCACATAGATTTGCGCGACCTTTCGGTCAGCTATCAAGACTTTTCTGATGTGTATAATCCGCCAATTTTAGTTAGAAAAGAAGCTTTTGTTACTGCTAGTTATCCGCATTACGAGAAGTTTGTGAAACTCAGCCGCCAAGAAGAAAAGTTAGGGATTCTCGATCGTGGCGCAGTTAAAAAACATCGGGAATGGGTGAAGTGTTTGGAGGAAAATTGCGTTAAAATTAAGGATCATAAGTTGTTTTGGCGATCGAATGCTGACCCAGAAAAGTTGAAAATGCTGCAAAAAGCTGCGTCGGAACGTCAGCAGAAAAAGATTGAGTTGAATCCAGGAAAGATTGAACAAACCGCAGAGGACACAGAGAGCACAGAGGATGGGAAAGAAGAGGGAGAGGAATAGTTATGGAAGCAGAGTATGATTTTAGTTAAGGTAAGTGAGGGCGATCGATCTACAATTACCTGGGAAAAATCGGATCTCAGCTATCACAAGTTTGACATTCAAAGAAGTTATGATTAATCTACGCTCGGCGACCTCCGCTGATTTGGATCTGTTACGACACTGGGATGAGCAACCTCACGTAATTTCGTCAGATCCTAACGATGACTGGGCTTGGGAAATAGAACTTGAGCGTGCGCCCGATTGGAGGGAGCAATTAATTGCTGAAATTGATGGTCGTCCCATCGGATTTATCCAAATCATCGATCCGGTACGCGAGGAGACCAACTATTGGGGTGATGTTGCGGCGGATCTTCGTGCTATTGACATTTGGATTGGGGAAGAGGCTGATTTAGGTAAAGGCTATGGAACACAAATGATGCAGCTTGCAATTGTCAGATGTTTTGCAGATCCGGCGGTGAAGGCTGTCCTCGTCGATCCGCTTGCCAATAATACTCGCGCCCACCACTTTTATGAACGTCTTGGCTTTCAATTTATCGAGTCCCGAAAGTTCGGTGACGATGATTGCTTTGTTTATCGCCTGAACCGAGTAGATTGACTCCATGAATTGCTCTCGTATCGCTGTAGCAGCAGTGCGTGAGCGATCGTACAAATCTATAAGTTTTTTTTGAGCTGTGATTGGAAAATATTAGATGATCCTTGACGTAATTGATTAGGAAGTTGTGGTCAGAGTCGCTAAAAATTAAGCTGAGTTCAGGAAAGATTGAACGAGCCGCAGAGGGTGCATAGAGCGCAGAGGAGGAGAAAGAAGAGGGAGCGGAACTTGAGCGTATTGAAAAGTGAAGTGCTTACATAGAGCTAACATAACACGGCATCTCATTACGAAATTCACTGTCTCATGAACGAAGATGCTATGAACAATACCTCCAGAACCGACTGGGCTAGAATCGACGCAATGAGCGACGAAGATATCGATATATCCGATATTCCACCACTGTCGGAGGAGTTTTTTGCTAAAGCGCAATTACGAATGCCTAAGTCGGCTATTACTATGGCATTTGAAGTCGATCCTGAACATTTTCTTGCTTTCAGGCACAAGGAGAAAGTGCCCAACAGCAAATGTCTGTAGCACTTAGGATTTATGCAAATGCACACAAAAACTATGGCGTTTAGGCAGAAACTTGACAATCAGCCTAAATGCCCTATAGTGATATTAGACATAATTTTTCCGTCTAATACATAGTTAAACTGCTAAATATTCGGTTTGAACACAGTTAAAAGTTGATCTGTGGGTAAGTAAGTAACCGGACAAAATTAATTACCTCAAGCCTTTTGAAGAGGCAAGGTTTTTAGGAGGTATTTTAGGTAATTAATTGTGTCCCACTACTTACCGAAAGTTGAGTGGTGATCGCACAGAAAAGCAGTTAGAGTTTAGGCAAGCATAGCGAATCTATTTACATGACTAAAAATTCAGACAAAAACTTAAGAGAATTTATATTGGATACCACCGCAAACATCTCTGATAAATATCTAAGCCAACTCCTGATAGAAATTTTTGGACGGTATAATTATCATCAGGAAATCGCAAAGAAAAACCACAAATTTTTTAGGAATGCAAATTATTTGTTTTCTTTCTTAATTCCTACCTATTCTGCATTTCTTACATATATTGTCAGTACTGACTTCATAAAGTCCAAGGCGATTTTAGGTGTTATCGGACTATTTTTGACTATTCTTACAATTGTCGCATCTATCTTAAAACCTTATGAGAGATGTATCTCTGCTGCTGATGTACTGATTATTTTAAGTGATTGGAAAACAGACATAATAGTTAATTTGGGTAATATTGAATTTGAGCTAGATGAAGCTCAAAAAAGGAAAGCACTTTATGAGCTTTTGCAGAGAAAAGACCAGGAAATTTCAAAAGTAGGAGAAGCTATGATGGAAAACTTGATACTTAAAGGTATCAGCGTTCAAGGAAGTGCAGATAGAGAAAAGAGCTAATTAGGTAAATGTCCATATATTACATCGAGGTGAACGGATGAAAGACTTTTAGTTCATAGTTTCTAGCTTCTGGTTGATCGAGCTGGCTAACCCTGCGTTGGAGGGGATTTCTGAAAGCCTCTGAATACTGAGTCTTAAATGATCTGAAGCCGCTCAACTTGATCGTTATACCAACAGCAAAAGTCCGTTAAAGTTATCTATTTTCAGCCAAGATTTGGCAAGGAAAAATAATCGGCTTATTTGTAAGTCCCGAAAGTGGATAGCCGATCGCACGAGGATAAATAATTGTTAAGCGATCGGAGTATAACACGTCATTGGAGCCGACAAAAGAGATATAACTTCAGTTAAGCTAAAAATACAGAACTTACTCAGGCACGCTACATATAGTGTGCCTGCGTAAGTCTTCTTAAGCAAACTTAATCTTCAAATAATCATCCTCCATCTTCGCCCCCGAAGGTTGTAGCGCCGCTAAAGCTTGCGGCAACACCATATTGCGCCGGTGATTCCCAATCCGAACATTCAACTCATCTCCCGTTTTGCTCAACTGAATTTGATCTTTAGCAATTCCAGGCAAATACAGTTCAAGACTATACTGATTGTTTTCCTGAACAATCCTAATCGTATTTTCTTTGTAATATATTTGACTAGGATCTTCGTCTTTGTAAAGCGTTTCTTTCAAGCGTTCCAAAGCTGGTAAACCGCACATTTCTTCGGAATAAAGCGGTACTTCTTTAACTGGCAGCGGCATGAAATCCGAGTGAATTTCCTGACGGTACTGCTCCTGGCTTTCTTTCCACCGTTTAAAAAATGGGTCAGTTACTTCTGCGGGAATAATCCGGTTAGCTACTACTAAATCTGTGGCTACATTGTACAAACTCAAATAGGCATGAGCCCGCAGAGACTCTTTAATTACCATTTTTTCGGGATTGGTAACTAACCTTACCGAAGTTACAGTATTGTCGGTTAAAATCTTTTCCAAAGCCTCAATTTGTTCGTAAAATTCGTAAGGTGCATCCATCACCTCTTTGTCTGGCAAAGAAAAACCCGCAATTGGTCTAAAAATAGGTTCAACTAAAGGCCGAAGGGCGGCTGATATGCCTTGCAACGGCTTGTAAAATTTTCTCATGTACCAGCCGCCAACTTCCGGCAAACTTAGCAGTCTCAATGCAGTGCCAGTCGGAGCAGAATCGATAATTAAAACATCAAATTCGCCTTCGTCGTAATGCCGCTTCATTCGCACTAAACCGAAGATTTCATCCATTCCTGGCAAGATGGCTAATTCTTCAGCTTGCACCCCTTCGAGTCCCTGCGCTCGCAAGACTTGAGTAATGTAGCGCTTAACGGCTCCCCAATTGCCTTCTAATTCCCTGAGAGCATCTAATTCTGCTCCCCACAAATTCGGTTTCACCAGCCGCGAATCGTGCCCGAGTTCCATGTCAAAGCTGTCGGCTAAGGAGTGAGCGGGATCTGTACTCAGCACTAGCGTTTTGTATCCCAATTCGGCACAGCGCAGCCCAGTCGCAGCGGCTACGGAGGTTTTGCCGACGCCGCCTTTTCCAGTCATTAATATTAAGCGCATTGATTGTTTAGCTCGCCTGAAAGTAGTTTACTCCTATATTGTAACGTTATGTAACGGAAATTAATTTTGTGGGGAATTAATTTGGGCGATCGCGCCGCCGAACATACAACATTTCCCGTGATACACGAAATTGCCGCTATGTCAATATCCGTTAAAATTACTTATCTCAGATATCAATTGCAACAAATAAAAATCCATCAGCGTTCATCTGTGTTTATCTGCTAACGTCTGCGGTTAAAAAAGATCTCTCTCTTGAAATACTATTTTTTATTGCTAAAAAATCTAAGATCAATTCTCAAACATTAGTTTTCAGAGGAAATACAAGCTGTTTGAGCACATCCAACCGCGAACAGTCCCAGTAATCGATGTGAGAAACAATTAAATCATCACTGTTGACTTTAAGTTCGCTCCTTCCGGCGATCGCCATTTTCGGTTTCCAAGGTAGCGGTGCGATCCAGCTCAGAGTCCAGCGAGTTTCGATAGTATCTCCCGATCGCGAAATGCCGTGCAAATCGAGATTTATCTCCTGAAAAAAACTCCCCATAAACCCGATCATTTTGCGGTAGCGATCGATTCCTGTAAATCGATTCACTGGATCTTCAAAATAAACATCTTTTGCATAAATGCCGTAAGTCTGATTGTCAGGAAATCTTTGATAATCGTCTTTGAGAATTTCAATAATGTCCATTATGATTAGCTATTTGCCTTAAATTATTATAATATAGTTTATACCTGCTTGAGAAAAGGCGAACAACTTATGATCGACCTGTACACTTTTACCACACCAAACGGCCGCAAAGTCTCGATCATGCTCGAAGAAATAGGTTTACCCTACAACGTGCACGTCATCGACATCACAAAAAACGACCAATTTAGCCCAGAGTTCATCGCAATCAACCCCAACAGCAAAATTCCGGCGATAGTCGATCGAGATAACGGCATCACCGTCTTCGAGTCGGGCGCTATTCTAATCTATCTTGCTGAAAAAAGCGGTAAATTTATGCCCACAGACAAACAAAAATACTTTCAAGTTATGCAGTGGCTGATGTTTCAAATGGCCAGCGTCGGCCCGATGTTTGGTCAGCTAAACCACTTCAAACGCTTTGCACCCGAACAAATTCCCTATGCGATTGGGCGCTACGAAAAAGAAACCTTGCGCCTCTACGGAGTATTAGACACTCAACTAGCAAAATATGAATATATCTGTGGCGACTATTCTATTGCCGACATTGCTACCTATCCCTGGGTTGCTATTTACGAATTTCAAGGATTAACCCTCGACAACCACCCCCACCTCAAACGTTGGGTAGAAACCTTGCAGAAGCGTCCCGCAGTTGAGCGCGGAATGGCTGTTCCAACATTATAAACCGGGCATCTAAATTATATTTTTGGCAGGGCGGGACACCCCACAAGCAAATTGACTTTTGTGGAACCGGCTAGAAGCCCGTTCTTAATAAACAGCGGGCGGGCTAGAAGCCCAAAGTTTACTGGTTGTGGAACGGGCTTCTAGCCCGTTCAAAAAAAGCCCTCAAACTCAATCAGCGAAATGCTTAATAATCGCCTCAGCAAACTCCGAACACTTCAACTCAGGCACCGGCGGCTCCATCAACCTTGCCAAATCGTAAGTAACTTCACCATTAGAAATTGCCGCTCCCAAACCCTTCTTAATCAAGTCTGCTGCTTCCTGCCATCCCATGTATTCTAACATCATCACCCCGGACAAAATCAGGGAACCGGGATTGACTTTATCCAAACCAGCGTGTTTCGGTGCAGTGCCGTGAGTGGCCTCAAAAACTGCACATTCATCACCAATATTCGCACCAGGGCCCATACCCAATCCACCCACAATGGCGGCGGCCGCATCGGACAAATAATCCCCGTTTAGATTCATTGTCGCCAAAATCGAATACTCGGCCGGTCGGGTTTGAATTTGTTGGAAAATACTGTCAGCAATTCGGTCGTTGACCATAATTTTTTCTTTCCACTGACCGCTGCCGTGAGTCTCCCAAATTGCAAACAGAACGTCGGCTACTTCTTGACGAATTTTGGCTTGTTTTTCTGGCGTCAAAGCATCGTATCCCGGATCTATTTGACGAGCATTATCTTCTAAGCTAATGTCGGGATTTTTTTCTTTGTTGCCGAGAATCCAAGACTCTCTTTCAGTTACGCACTGTTGGCGAAATTCGGTGGTTGCTAATTCATAGCCCCAATCTCGGAAAGCTCCTTCAGTATATTTCATGATGTTGCCTTTGTGCACCAAAGTCACTTGCTGCTTATCTTTCGGCAACCGCAAAGCGTGGGTAATGGCACGCCGTACTAAACGCTGAGAACCTGTTTTGCTAATGGGTTTAATTCCGATGCCAGAATCGAGGCGAATTTGTTTTTTGCCATGTTCTGGTGTTG
Source organism: Microcoleus sp. Pol8_D6 (assembly GCF_036700965.1). Lineage (NCBI taxonomy): Bacteria > Bacillati > Cyanobacteriota > Cyanophyceae > Oscillatoriales > Microcoleaceae > Microcoleus > Microcoleus sp. Pol8_D6. The sequence goes on from NZ_JAUBPW010000016.1 coordinate 44,902, forward strand.
CTGGAATTAACTCATTATTGAGGAAGTCAATCAATTTTTTGCCGATTTCGCTGCCTTTAGCCCATTCAATTCCGAGGTAAATATCTTCTGTATTTTCCCGGTAAATAATTACGTCTAGGAGTTCAGGAGTTTTGTGTAGCGATGGTGTTCCAGCATAATATTTGCAGGGCCGCACGCAGGCGTAAAGGTCAAAGATTTGCCGCAAAGCTACGTTTAGCGATCGAATGCCGCCCCCGATTGGGGTTGTCAGTGGCCCTTTGATGGCGACTCCGTATTCTTTGATGGCGTCTAAGGAATCCTGGGGCAGATATTGGTAAGTACCGTAGACATCGCAGGCTTCGTCGCCTACATAGATTTTAAACCAGTTGATTTTTCGATCGCCACCGTAAGCCTTTTCTACCGCAGCATCCATGACTTTCTGGGATGCAGGCCACAAGTCAACGCCGGTACCGTCGCCGCGAATGAAGGGAATAATCGGGTCATTGGGGACGATCGGCGAACCGTCTTTGAAAGTAATTTTAGAACCTGTTGTTGGGGCTACAATTTTTTCGTACATATCTTAACAGCGCGGATAGGAATGTTCCCTATTTTGCCACGATTGTCTGCCTAAACCTCAATCAATCCTAAATATTTGTATAAATTTTTGATAACTTGATTTTTCACCGCAGATAATAGCAGATAGACGCAGATAAACGCAGATGTTTTTGGGGATGTCTGCATTTATCTAGGATTTTATTCTTTTTGCATATTCTTCTTCACTATCCATAAAATACACCAGATGACTATAATCACCACAACTATTTTGGAAACCGGGCCGAGATAATCCTCTACAAGTGTATAATTTTCCCCTAGTTTATATCCGGCAAAAGTCAGAAAACTTACCCATAAAAGAGTGCCGCCTGTTGAGTAGATTAAAAAAGGAATTAAAGGCATATTATTGATGCCAGCGGGTAGGGAAATTAGGGTGCGAACTCCGGGTACGAGGCGACATAAAAACACGGCTTTGTTGCCGTGTCTGTTAAACCATCTATTTGCTTTGTCAATATCGGCGCCCGATACTGTGATCCACTTACCGTATTTGTCGGCTAAATTCCTCAAGCGTTCTTCGCTCAATAATTTACCAGCATAGTACCAAGGAAGTGCTCCTAGAACTGTACCAATTACTCCTGCTGCGATCGCCGGTGAAAACTCCATTCTGTTCTGGAATACCGTGAATCCTGCCAGCGGCATAATCAATTCTGAGGGTATGGGGGGGAAAAGATTTTCTAAAAACATCAACAGCCCTATTCCGAGATAGCCCATCGACTGCATTGTGTTAGTTATCCATTCAACCATTTTGATTCACTAATTTGGTAAGAAGAAGTCAGTAGTCATTAGTCATTGTTCGTTCCCTGGCTGTGCCTGGGAACACATATCTAGAGGCTCTGCCTCGACTCCCCTTGAGGGAGGCAGAGCCTCCTTGTATCCATTCCCAGGCCGAGCCCGGAAACGAGAATACTATGATTAAGTGCCCGAAGTCCAAGAGTTTGTGTACTCAATTTGTTCGGCAGTCAAAGTATCAATGTGAATACCCATTGCTTCCAATTTGAGACGGGCAATTTCTTTGTCAACTTCCACAGGGATTGAGTGAATACCAGGCTCTAGTTTGCCTTTGTTCGTAACTAGATATTCGCAGGCTAAAGCTTGGTTAGCAAAGCTCATATCCATCACGGCACTGGGGTGTCCTTCGGCTGCTGCCAAGTTGATCAAACGACCTTCGCCCAACACAATAACCGACTTGCCATTATTGAGGTGATATTCTTGAGTGAAAGACCGGACTGTTTTCACGTCGGTGCTTTTTGCACCGAGGGATTTGAGGTCAATTTCAATGTCGAAGTGACCGGAATTGCAAACAATTGCGCCGTCTTTCATTGTCTCGAAATGTTCGGCACGAATGACGTGTTTGTTGCCGGTAACGGTAATGAATATATCTCCGACTGTTGCTGCTTCGTCCATCGGCATGACGCGGAAACCGTCCATCACTGCTTCGATCGCCCGAATCGGATCGATTTCGGTGACAATTACGTTAGCACCCATACCACGGGCGCGCAGTGCCGTGCCTTTGCCGCACCAACCGTAACCTGCAACCACAATATTTTTACCTGCTAACAAAATATTGGTAGCGCGGATAATGCCGTCTAGGGTAGATTGACCGGTACCGTAGCGGTTGTCGAAGAAGTGCTTGGTGTCGGCGTCGTTGACGTTCATTGCGGGGAAAGTCAGCACGCCGTCTTTCAACATGGCCCGCAGGCGCACGATGCCGGTGGTAGTTTCTTCAGTAGTTCCGATCAAGTCGGAAATTTGGTTCGGGCGGTGTTGGATCAGTGCCGCTACCACGTCGCTGCCGTCGTCGATGATAATATTGGGGCGGTGGTCTAGGGCTGTGTAGACGTGACGTTCGTAGGTAGCCGCATCTTCTCCTTTGAGGGCGAAGACGGAAATGCCGTAGTCTTGAACTAAGCAAGCTGCTACGTCATCTTGAGTGCTCAAGGGGTTGCTGGCGATCAGTACGGCGTCGCCACCGCCGAGTTTGATGGCGATTGCCAAATGAGCGGTTTCTGTGGTTACGTGGCAGCAAGCAGCCAAGCGAATGCCAGCGAAAGGCTTTTCTTTAGCGAAGCGTTCTTGAATTTGCCGTAAAACGGGCATTTCCCGGCCGGCCCACTCGATGCGTTGCTTTCCCAAGGGGGCGAGGGACAAGTCTTTGACTTCGTGTTTAATCTTGACGGATGTAGCAACCATGTATGTTATTTCTCAGAAATCATCAAACTTTGTTAGTTTTAGCAGATTAACCCATCGGTGGGCAAGTGCTGTGATTTTACTCGATCGGGGTCGGCGCTGCTAATCTTAAATTTTGATTGTGTTTTAATGATTAGCGAGCTAGTCGATGGAGTCACCCGCACAGTGAGAGTCAAACATTCTTGTCGGGCGATCGAGCTCAATCTTTTGTGTTAGCGTGGCGTTCTGGAATTATTTGACACTCTCACTTGGGCTGCTGGCAGTTTGAGCGCCTGCGTGATTGCCTTCCCGGCTTGGCGTCCGGCAGATATCATTGGTTTGTTATGACTTGGTTCAGTAGGGATTAGTTTCGCCTTCCAAGACATCTTCAAATACTTTTTAGCGGAAATATTATTGCTGTGGCCCGAACCGTTTGAATTGGGCGATCGGATAATTGTAGAAGGCTTTGAAGGTACTCTTGAAAAGATTTTGCGGCGTTCAACTGGCTCTCCTGAACTTATGGTTACAAGTTTATCTAATCAAAAAAGCAAGCTAATACGCGATTCCTAAAATTATTAAAATTAGACAAACCATACCATTGCTGCATTATCAACTTAATCGGATTGTTGATTCCTTCCATGACTCCACTTGTTGTGGTGCGATCAAGAAAATAGTTGCAAATACCCTCAAAATAATTTTCAATTGTTGATGCAGATTCTCTAAAAAATATTTGTGCATGATTTGGAATTATGTCAATTTTGTAGTGACTAATTAGGGCTTGCTTAATAATCCATCGCTTTCCCAATAACAGGAGCGATATATTCAAGGTCGATTTAATATAAGTCTTTTATGTATTAATCTACTCCTCTTAGAAGGGAAGATTATCATCAATTCCAAAACAGGTGTTCTTTTTCCAAACAGACATGAAAAAACACAAAAAACCCGGCGCCACCAGGTAGAAAGATTCATTACCAAAAAAGTAATTGCAATAACGCTACCAGATTTATTATCAAGTTTAGCCATCACTCGATTCAGACCGAATCGTCGTTTACATTGTCCGAATTTTCCCTCAATCGCGTTGCGAATTCTCTCATCCTCGAACGCTTGCCTCTTTTTTTTCTTTACTCACATTTGCTGGAGGTCTTCCTAAAGGATGCCCACTGATTCTAATTCCTCTTTCTTTACACCAAGCTCGGTTTTCTCGATTTCGATAAATTCGATCTGCATGAACTGACTCTGGATAATATCCTGTGATCCTATGATATGCTTCTACTTATGCTTTTAAGTCCCCAGATTCGTTAAAGTTATCCCAGCTCATCCTGTCTAAGAATACATACCCTTCAAAGCAACTGACTGATAGTTTGGCTCGCATCTCTACGCTTTTTCCGGCTTTTCCTCTGACTATTGGGCGAATGTGGGGCTGACTTAAACTTACTATTTTATCTTCAATACTCTGTTTATTGTTGTCAAATAACCATTGCTGTTTACGATAGCCTTCCGTGAGGACGAGGAAGGTTTTACATTGTTTTTTATTCAAACTTTCTAGGGTCGCACCTGACTCGATTAGCTGTTCAATATGAGCGAGATTTATTTTGATGTATTGGAGTTGCTGCTTAAGGCTCTGTCTTCTTTTATTGCGGGTAGATCGTCTTTTGTTAGCTAAAATTAAGTAGTTTGTTCTGGCAATATTACGGTAGGCTCTGGGTTTTTTATTGGTTTGATATTTGAGTTATTTATACAGGATACCTATAATTTTTTCGGTATGAAATCTGGCTCCGTTTAATAGTCCTAAGTCGGTAGGATAGCTAATGTCGGCTGGGGCCGAGGGAGCATTTATAGCATTTCTTAGAAAGATGAGGTATAAGATAACTGACTTAAACGGAGTGAAAAATATAGAACTTCAAAATGTTATACATATCTCATTAAATGGGGCGCTCTTCGAGCAGTAATCCCTCGACCCGCAGTCACTAGAATGACAACTATCTCAAATTTTAGCAAGGATCACGCATTAGTAAAAATGAAAAGTTATTCTCTTGATTTTAGACAAAAAATTATGGATGTGTAGCATAATGAACCGCTGTCACAAAGAGCAATAGCTAAGCGTTTTTGTGGAGCCTCAGAGTTTTGTCCAAAAATTGGTTAAACAGTATCCTGACACCCAAAACATTGCTCCTCGCGCTGAGCGATGTGGAGTCAAATTAAAACTGAATGCAGAACAACTGCTAATTTTAGCGGAATTGATTGAAGCAAACAATGATGCAACTCTCGAAGAACTCCGTTATTTACTGTATCAAAAAATTGGTTTTACCATCAGCGTAGCAACGATGGGAAGAATGGCAAAACTCTTAAACATGACGAAAGAAAAAAAACTCTTTTCCCGTCAGACAAAGGCACTGACAGGGTTCAGAACCTGCGATACGAGTTCTGGCAAAAAATTAGAGAAGTTTGTTTCAACGAGTTAATATTCATTGAGGAATGTGGAGTAAACTGGGCAATGGTTAGGTTATATGCTCGATCTCTAAAAGGTTCAAGAGCTCTCGTGATCAAAACCGAATAAACGCGGAAGAAATGTCTCAATAATTGGAGCTATATCGGTCAAAGAAGTCCTAACATGAGTTAATTTAATAGGTACAACTGATGGAATTACATTTGAGGCTTTTATTATCCGAAAATTAGTGCCAAAGTTATGGAAAGGTGCTTGTGTAGTGCTGGATAATTGTACTATTCATACCGGAGAAGAAGTAGAAAAAGCCATTAAAGAGAAAGGGGCAAAATTAATATACCTGTCGCCCTATTCGCCCGATTGCTCACAAGCGTGAAAATTTATGGTCAAAACTTAAAAATATTCTCCGTTCTATCAAGAGACCTAATTATAAAGAGTTAGCAAAAGCCCTGACGGGGTGACAACAAGAGTCAAAACCCCGATAGAATCAAGGACATAGCCTTCAAAGCCCTTTGAAAAAATGGCAGCTTGTAACACAACCTTCAATTCCGAGATGCCGTTCACAAAGCAGCAAAAACTCTGCTAAACCAAGGGTGGGGGTTTTTCGTTTGGGAATACAATCTGTTATGCGGATAAAAGGACTTGAACCTTCACTCCTCTCGGAACCAGAACCTAAATCTGGCGCGTCTGCCAATTCCGCCATATCCGCATTTTGACATTTTAATACTATAACACACAACAGAGCGATCAGTCAATCGATTTTAGATTTTAGATTTTAGATTTTAGATAAAACACAGCGACCCACTGATAAATCCGCAGGCGGATGACCAAATTGCTCGATCGCCCAACATCGAGAAACCCGGTCATTTTGGCACACCGGGTTCAATCATGAGTTATCGCCACAGCAATTTTCCGTATGTTTTACTCCTCGCTTACTTTTGACCCAGCGCCTTCCAGGTTGTTTCGTCAACCATGCCGTCAACCGTCAAACCCTTAAATTTCTGAAAGTTCTTGACAGCCGTAGCAGTGCGAGCGCCAAAAATGCCGTCGATCGGGCCCGGATCGTAACCCTGCATTTCCAAACGCACCTGTAGCGTCTTCACCTTGGAACCGACAGCACCTTTATTTAGAAGAGCTGGAGGATTGCCGGCAACAGCAGCATTGCTCAGAATTGGAGCATTGTTCTGCACAGTTTCAGGAGCAGGCGCCGGATCTGCTGCTAAAGCTGTCCAAGTTTCTTTGTCCACAATGCCGTCTGAGTTCAAACCCTTAGACTGCTGAAAGGCACGAACCGCCGATGTAGTGCGAGAGCCATAGGAACCGTCGATCGTCCCCACCTTGAAACTGTGCACCTGCAACCGTTGCTGTATGGCGGCAACTTCTGGCCCGTCAGCTCCGGCCGAGATAGTTTTTTCCTTTCTGACTGGCGCCTGCTCGCCCGCGTAAAAAGGCTTGTTAAACATATCTGCTTCGGACTTTCCATCGGGCGATGCTGACGCACCCGGATCGGCGGGAGCCGTAAAGTCTCTGCGGTACTGTTCCTGCACCAAGGGCTCGGAGTCAAAAGCAGCCATTGCCTTTCGGGTTAAGCCGGGAGCGAGCAGAGCGATCAAGCTGAAAATCGTAACAGTAGTCACACGCATAAATTTCATCCTGTTAGTAAGGTTTGACAAGGTTTCCCTGTTTTCAAGTTTCTAAATCTAATTGTATTACCCGGACAGCTTTCTGAGACATATAGCAAAAGCAAGAAGGAAGAATGCCCTTCTACTTCGCTATCGGGTAAGAAGAAGTCCGAGGCAAGGGGTAATAGACCGCATTGGTTTGAGCCATTAAGAAAGTTCTAAGCGTCTGGCGCGGTTGCTATATCTGCCCCGGTCTCTAGAATTTCAGCACTCGGGACACTAGCACTCACAACTTACCTGTTATAAGTAGGGGCCGGTTCGCACTATTCCTAATAAACCCGCTTGATTCCGAGATGTTTCGTTACCAAAGCTTATATTTTCTTATAAACCACGTCTTTTAGCCTCAGTCTTATGGTACAAAACCTGCCGTCCTTCACAAATCTTTACAGGCGAATTTTCTACAAAGTTGATCTATGAAAAGCGAAGTTTTTTCCTTCAATCTCCCCGTAATATCAATTTCGGTTGTATGGGAATTATTAAACCCCTCTTGACGCAGAGGATACAGAGAAAGGGAAGAGAGAGATGAATAATTGCGATACCAACCGATTGGATATAAAAAGCAAAACTCGCGACTTTATCGATTTGCGTGTTCTGCCAATAAAGCCTTTGCTCTTGGTTTGTAAATGAGATAAAACAGCGATTCTATGTAGCGGAGCATATCTTCGCGGTTTTCCTTGGACGAGTAGTTCCAGAAACCGTAACTCCGCGCCAGCGTCAGCAGCTTGGTAGTATGAATTTTCCAGGTATACGTGCTATAAACTCGCTCAATGCCTCGCGTTGAAATTTCATACCAATAGTTGGGATTGTGTTCGCATTTCGATAAAAAATCTAGAATTTTTTGGGCAGTCTCCTGGTGGTTAGTCGGGTTGATATAAAACCCATTTACGCCATCTTGAATAATTTCCAGCGGGCCACCAAACTGTGTCCCGAAAGTAGGAATACCGGTAATCATTGCTTCGAGAATTGTCAAGCCGAAAGCTTCAAATAAGGCTGGCTGAACAAATATACCTTGGGTGTCGGCAATTACCCGGTAGATTTCGCCGGACAGGCTTTTGGAAAGCCTCACTCCCAACCAGCGAATTTTACCGTGAAGGTTGTATTGGTCGATAATTGCGTAGAGCTTTTTAATTTCTTCTGCTTCTTCGTAATCGTCGGTTTCTTCGACGCGCAGCTTGCCAGCTACTAGAATTAAGTTGCATTTTTCTTGCAATTCCTGGCTTGTTCCGAACAATTGTGCTAAGCCTGTCATGTTTTTAATGCGATCGAGCCGGGCTATCGAAAATAAAGGGCGCTTGTGCGGATCGTCGAGTTTTCCAAAGACTTGTTCCGGGTCTTCTAGAGTAAATAGTAATTCGTTGAGCCGATCGCGATCACCTTGCACCCGGTCTTCTATCCGCGTGTAGGGAAAGTACACACTTTCGTTAACTCCCGGCGGCACGACGTTGAATTTAGGGCTGAACAGTTCAATCCCGTTCACAACGTGGTACAAATCCGGCATGGTAAAACACTTGTAAGATTCGTACTGACCGACACTATCCGGTTTGCCCACAATCTCTTGATAGGTGCTACTGACAATACAATTAGCTGCATTCATAGCAATTATATCGGCCGTAAATTGCAGCGAAAAATGGTATTTTTCCTCTAATTCTTGCCAGTAAAAATTGCTGAGCAAATATTTAGATTTCTCCAGCGCATGGGCAATATTGCACTGAGTAACTTTGAGTTTTCGAGATAGCAAAAACGCTACCAAGTTGCCGTCTGAATAGTTGCCGACAATTAAATCTGGCTTACCATGAAACTCAGCCCACAGTTCTTTTTCTGCATCGATCGCGTAAGTTTCCAAATAAGGCCAAATCTCGAACCTCGAAATCCAATTTTGAGTCAGTTTGGGATTGAACTCCCGGAAGGGAACCCGTAAAATCCAAGCATTTTCTGTGCCGTGAACTTTTTCCAAACGTTTGTTGCAGCGCGTGCCGTCGCTGTTAGGAATTAACCGGGTGAGAATAATTACTTTAGGTTTGACTCCTAAACTATCGAGACCGGCAAGATGAATGTCTTCTTGCAGTTGTTTCTCTAAACTCTTGGCTTGATCGAGGACATAAACTACCTGACCTCCCGTATCCGGTCGCCCCAAAACTCCTTCTTGGCCGAACCAGCCGTGAGGAGAAACTAGGACGATGTTGAAAATCATCGGGATGCGAGAAATAAATGCTTCTAGGGCTTGGGGATCGGGGGCATCAATTAATTCGTCAAGAAGTCCTAGGGTTTCATGCACGCGGGCGGCGGTATTTCCCCAACCTACCTCGAAACCCGTCATTTGCAAAACCCGTCGAAATCTCTCGTAGGATTCTTCTCCAGAAAGTTCGCTAACAAAGGTGAGGGCTTTTTTGACTTGTTCTGAAAGTTGTTCTTGGGATTTTATGCGCTCGTTAATTAGTAATTGTACGCCGTTGTAGCGGTGAATCTGCAAGAAATTAAATAGAGTTTCCTGCCACTGTCTGGCGTCTTGAAAGAGTTTGCTGGACAGGTATCGGTTGAGGAATTGCACTCCTTTGCCGATGTTTTTGGGGTCGCGAATTGTGGGGGAATAATCGTAAAAAGGCCCGAAATCTAGTTCGAGAATGTCGCCTTCTTGGGGGTGAAAGTGGTTGACGAAGCGATCGTCCACATCGAGCAAGTCTTGCACTGTCATCTGCTCAACAGTCAAGTCGTCTGTAACTCGCACTATTTCCATTGTAGCAATTTTTGGTCGCATCAGGACGCAAAGGCTGCCATCTTCGAAGATAATTTCCTGAACGTAGTAAATTAATTTGCTTAAATGAGAAGATTGATGGAACTCTTCAGGCTTTTCGTATTTGGTGCAGTAGGTGGCAAAAGCGTTAACTATGTCGTTTCGCAGTAAATATTTGTTTCTCACAGCGCGCAAATCGCTCACAAACTGACGCAAGTCGGTTTTTTCGTCGCTGGCGATAACAGCCTGAAAGAGTTCCGACATACACACTCCCTTATTTAGGATTTTTGATTTTCGTTGTAAAACTGGGCGATACTTTGTGAGTATCGCCCTTTATTTTTAGGGGGCTACTTTTTTTAATGCCATTTTAAAATCTGCAAAGTGAAGTTGCTATCCCTCAAATGACATAAAATTCCCCGTATTTGTGGCGAATGTAGCGGATAAAGGGATCGATAGTTAAAGGTGAACCTGTAACGCGATCGATCAATTCGACAGCAGTGTATTTGCGGCCGTGCTGGTAGATATTTTGTTTTAGCCAGTCGTGAAGTACACTAAAATTGCCCTGTTCTATTTCTACGGGAATTTCAGGATTGATTTTTACTGCTGTTTCGTAGAATTGAGCGCTCATCAAGTTGCCGAGGGTGTAACCTTGGAACATTCCGCCGATCGTACCAACATACCAGTGAACATCTTGCATCGCGCCTTCGCTATCGGTGGCTGGGACAACGCCGAGGTCGGTTTTATAACGTTCGTTCCAGGCTTCGGGGAGGTCTCGCACTGCTAGTTTTCCCTCTACCATTGCCAATTCTAGGTCAAAGCGGATAGCTACGTGGAGGTTGTAGGTTACTTCGTCGGCGTCGGTGCGGATGAGCGATCGTGAGACTTTGTTAATTGCCCGGTAAAATGCGTCAGTGGATACGTGTCCCAACTGTCGCAAAAATACGCCTTGGAGTTGCGGATAGAAACATTCCCAAAAACCGCGGCTGCGGCCGACCAAATTTTCCCAAAGTCGCGATTGACTTTCGTGGACGCCGGAGGAAATGCCGCCTGCCAGAAGCGTGCCTTCAAATTCCGGGGAATTTCCGAGTTCGTAGAGGGCATGCCCGGCTTCGTGGATGCTGCTGAAGAGTGCTTGATCCAAGTGGTCTTCATAGACGCGGGTGGTAATTCGTACGTCGTCTATGGAGAAGTTGGTCATGAACGGGTGCAGGGTGGTGTCTTGCCGTCCCCGTTGGAAGTCGTACCCCATGCGTTCTACGACTTTACGGGTGAATTCTAGTTGCTGGGATTCTGGGAAGTCTTGGTGCAAGCAGGAGTCGTCGGCGGGAGGTTGGGAGGTGATGGCTTCGACTATCGGCACTAATTCTTCACGCAGTTTGGCGAAAAGCGGGCGCAGCAGAGATACTTTCATGCCGTAGTCGCTACGATCGATCAAAGGATCGGCAATGTGTTCGTAGCCGGGGAAAAAGTCGGCGTATTGCCTGCTTAATTCTAGGGTTTTTTCTAGATACGGCTCGACTGCTGCGAAATTATTGGCTGCCCTGGCTGCGGCCCAAGCTTCGTAGCTGTCGGCTTGGTGGCGACAGAGTGCGGACATGAAGGTTGCGGGGACCCTGGAGGCGCGATCGTAGTCTCTGCGGGCTATGCGGATCAGGCTGGCTGCGGTGGAGTCGTAGGGGAGGGTTTGTTCGTAGAAACGCAAGTCTTCTAGGAGTTCACCTATTTTGGGGTCGGTAAATTTTTCGTGGGATATTTGTTTGAGAGTAGCCAACTGGCGGCCTCTGGCATTTGCACCTTTGGCGGGCATATAAGTTGATTGATCCCAATGCAGCAGCGACGAGGCTGATTCGATGTCGTTAACTTCTCTGAGGTGGGCTGCCAGTTGAGCGAATTTTGCTTGAGTTTTGTCTAGGGTTTGCATGATTGGGGTTTATGGTGCTGTTTTGCCTACAAAGGTTGCAGTGCGGCATCCGTCTCCATCAATCATTGCTACCCTGAAATCAAGCTAAAAACCGCACTTCTTCCCGTATTGTACGCAATTTAGAGTCATTTTTGCACAATTTCCGGTATTTATGCGGATTGAGTTCGATCGCCTTGGACAAGTTTTCGATCGCCAGCCGGATGCTTGTAGCTACAAGTTCGGGGCTGTTTGTGAGTTCGCCTGTTTGTTTTTCCAGGGCGTACACGCAAGCTTTTTGATAGTACAGGTTGGGATCGTCGGGTGTGAGTGCGATGATTTTATCGTAGGAGGCGATCGCTTCGGTAAATCGTTGAATTTTTTTGAGGGCTACGGCGCGGTTGTACCAGGCTTCGGTGTTGTCTGGCTGCAACTCTAGGGTTTTGTCCCAAGAGGCTATTGCTTCTTCCAAGCGTTGTAAGTTTGCGAAGGCTAAGCCACGGTTATAAAAGGTTTCGCTGTCGTTTGGGTTGAGTGCGAGGGCTTTGTCCCAGGATGCGATCGCTGATTCAAATTGTCCCATTTGTGCGATCGCCTTGCCGCGTTTGTTCCAGGCTTCGGCGGAATTCGGCCGCAGTTGCAGAGTTTTGTCGTAGGAGGCGACGGCTTCCGGGTAGAGTTTTTCATCGGCTAGGGCTAAGCCTCGGTTGTACCAAGCTTGATGCAAATTTGGTTTGAGTTCGATCGCTTTGTCGTAGGAGGCGATCGCGGCTGTATTTTCGTCGGATTTTCTCAGGGCAAATGCTTTGTTGTACCAAGCTTCGCAGTAGTCTGGTTTGATTGCTATAGCTTTCTCGTAAGATGCGATCGCTTCTGATAATTTCTCTAAGCTGACGAGGGTGTTGCCGCGGTTCGTCCAAGCTTCGGGGTAGCTGGGGTTGAGTTCGATCGCCTTTTCGTATGATGTGATCGCTTCTGAGAGTCTATTGAGCTTCCGCAAAACGTTGGCGCGGTTATACCACGCTTCGGGATTGTTTGGTTTGATTTGTAGGGATTTGTTGTAGGCGGCGATCGCTTCTTCTAGCTGGCCCATTTTTTTGAGGGCTACGCCTTGGTTGTACCAGGCTTCATAAAATTTTGGTTCAAGTTCGATCGCTTCTTCCCAAGATTCGATCGCTGCTTGGAATCGTCCCATTGCTTCTAGGGCGTTGCCGCGATCGTAAAATGTTTGAGCCTTTTGGGTGTTGACTGCTATGGATTTTTCCCCTGAGTCGATCGGCTTTTCTATGCTGGCTAATTGTTGCAAGGGGTTTCACCTCTTTATTTTCTGTCTAATTGATTCTTTTCTTTTTTATATGCGATCTTTTTCGCCTTTGAGTGCTTTGGATCGCGACTATTTGGTTATTTATGGCTATTTTACAAGAATTTGGGAATTTTTTCAATTTTTTTTCATTCTCATGCTAGAGCTGGGATTGGGAAGTATAGATTAATACTAATTTTTTGAGAAGACTGCGTAGAAAAGAGGAAAGGGCGATCGGGCTGACAGGATTACGTTAAAAGCACAAATAACCGCGATCGCCATAAACCCGATTTTTCAAACAAACCGGGGTTATGAGCATTTATTCGGGGTTAAATGCTATCTGGATCGATGTTCAATTCGCGGAGTTTAGCAGCTAAACGTTGAGTTCTTTGGTCTGCTTGTTCGGCTCTTTGGTCTGCTTGTTCGGCTCTTTGGTCTGCTTGTTCGGCTCTTTGGTCTGCTTGTTGTAGCCGCTGACGATCTAATAACCTCTCTTCTTCTAATTCCGCATAGGAAAGAAACTTTTCTCCATTAGGTCTATAAATTTCTAACCCATCTTCTCCCAACTCAAATCGTACACCTAATCTCGGACTAATCCATCCCTCCATCGGCTCAATAACTTCTAAATCTCCCTCAATTCTTTGCCAACCTTCCAACTCATTTCTTTGTGGATCGTAAAGGTAATACTCCTCAACTCCATGACGCTGGTAAAATGAAAGTTTTTTATTCATTTTAGTGTTGCTGTCGTTATGGGAGCGAATCTCAAAGACGACTTGAGGGCCAATATTATCCTCTCGATATTGTATGTAGGAAAGGCGATCGCCCTTTGGCCTCCCAAATATCACCATCGTATCAGGTGCTTGAGAAATCTCAGGTCTCCCCTCAACGGGATACCACAGTAAATCGGCGGCTACAAAAACGTTTGGGTCATCTTTAAACAGCGATTCGCAACCTTCTTTGATTTTGACAATTAATTCATATTGAATTGTGCTTTCTGCCATTGGTTGACCGTCGCTGGAAGGATAAATGATTTCTTCGGTTGTGACTTGCATAGTGTTTGTCTCCGAGAAGTATCTAGGTTTAATTGTACTATTTATTCAGATAACCCGGCGGTTGAAACCGCGTCTATACAAACCAACTCCCTCTCTAAGAGACTAAGAAATAAGGGAGATCTTTAAGCTAGATATGGTTTACCGTCAGCTATGGTATAAATGTCTTCTTCGGCGTCTAGGATCGAACTAAAATTAGGCTCGATCGCTACTGTTTTAATCCATGCAGGGTCGTGGAAGGGCAAGCCATCAGCTAAAGTGTACATATCTTCCGCTGAGTTTCTTAGGGAATCAAATGCTGGATTTGCGATCGCAGCTTTTAACCATTGATATTCTTCTAGTTTTGCTTTGTAAATTAGGGCAGCTTCTAGTGCTTCCAATCGCTTCAATTCTGCATAAGTAATGATAGCAGCGATCGCCCTTCCTTCCTGTTCTATGACAATTCGTTCTCCAGTATCCTCAACGCGGGCGATGAGTTCGGGAAATCTGTCATTGGTTAGATTGACATTTAGTTGAGTCATCTTTTACGTCGCTATTAATTCTCCTATTATATCGTGTTCATTAGCTTCGTTGAATTGAAAAGTGTTTTTGATGCTGTAGGGGCGAGTTTTACAAACAAGAATTGCCTCAAACCAACAATTTCATAAACCCACCCCGCCCAAGGGCAAATCCCTATCCTTGAATCAATGCTTGAAACCCAGTATGCGATCGCACGCTGTCAAAATCTGAGTCAGTTTTTGCCATTTCTCGGTATTTGTCAGGATTTAGATTAATTGCTTGCTGCAAATTCTGAATTGCTTGGTCAATCTGACCGTTTAACGCATAGCTGCAAGCTTTACTATAAAATGCTTCCTGGTCATCTGGTTTGATTTCTAAGGCTTTGTCGTAAGAGGCGATCGCCTCTTCCCATCTTCCTAAATCCTCCAGTGCAACGCCCCGATGATACCAGGCTTTGTAATAATCTGGTTTGAATTTTAAGGCTTTGTCAAAAGAGGCGATCTCTTCTTCCCATATTTTTAAATTATACAGTGCAACGCCCCGATAGTACCAGGCTTGGTCATTATGTGATTTTAATTCTAAGACTGTTTTGCCCAAGGAGGGGAGCTTTTTTTTCAATCTTCCTAAATTACCCAGTGCAATGCCCCAGGAGGCGAGCTTTTCTTTCAATCTTCCTAAATTACCCAGTGCAATGCCCCGATTGTTCCAGGCTTCGCTATCATCTGGCTTTAATTCTAAGGCTTTGTCGTAGAAGGCGATCGCTGCTTCAAATCTTCCTAAAGAAAGCAGTTCTATGTCCCTATCGAACCTGGTTTCGTGATAATCTGGTTTTAATTCTAAGGCTTTGTCGTAGGAGGCGAGCGCTTCTTCCCAGCTTCCTAAAGAAAGCAGTGCTATGCCCCGATTGTACCATGCTTCGTGATAATCTGGTTTGATTTCTAAGGCTTGGTCATAAGAAGCGATCGCTTCTTCTAATCTTCCTAAATCCTCCAGTGCAGCGCCCCTATTGTACCAGGCTTGGTGTAAATCTGGTTTTATTTCTAAGGCTTTGTTGTAGGAGTAAATCGCTTCTTCCCATCTCCATAAATCATTCAGTGCAATGCCCCGATTATTCCAGGATTCGTCATCATCTGGTTTTAATTCTAAGGCTTTGTCGTAGGAGGCGAGCGCTTCTTCCCAGCTTCCTAAAGAAAGCAGTGCATAGCCCAGATTGTACCAGGCTACGTGTAAATATGGTTTTAATTCTAAGGGTTTGTCGTAGGAGGCGAGCGCTTCTTTCCATCTTCCTAAATTACCCAGTGCATTGCCGCGATTATACCAGGCTGCGTATAATAAATATCGTTTTAAGTCACAGGCGTTGTCGTAGGATACGACCACATCTTCAAACAAGCCTAAATTACCCAGTGTATTGCCACGATCGTACCAAGCTGCGTGTAAAGATGGTTTGAATTCTGAGGCTTTGTCATAGGAGGCGAGCGCTGCTTCAAATCTTGCTAACTTAGCCAGTGCATAGCCAGGTTCGACCCAGGCTTCATCTTTATCTGGTGGGAATTCTAAGGCTTTGTTGTAGGAGGCTATCACTTCTTCAAACAAGCCTAAAGAACCCAGTGTAACGCCCCGATTGCACCAGGGGTTGTCATCATGTGGTTTTAATTCTAAGGCTTTGTCGTAGGAGGCGAGCGATTCATCAAATCTTCCTGAACTATCCAGTGCATTTCCCCGATCGTTGCAGCCTTCTGGATCGGGTTTCATTTCTAAAGCTTCGTCCAAAAAGGCGGTTGCTTTTTCAAACCAGCCTAAGCCTAAATTGTATATTTCCTTCCAATCAATCATTTATAACCTCCTGGATAAAGTTGTGTAAGACAACGTGAAATTGCTTAATTCCTTTAATCAGCCGAGGAATTTTTTAAGAATCTTAAAGTATTTTTTGCAAGTTCAATGTTGATCCAGACTAACATAACCCAACTAAGCTGACCATACCTGAGCAGCCGTCAGCACTAATTCTGGAAAAGTGGGTGAAACAATTGGTTCGTTATCTCTAAACTGAGTGCGCTGATATTTGCCTTCAGTATTTACCGAAAAAACCAATACCGTCGTAATTTTCAGGTTTCCCAAATACTCTCTTTTTCCCATTGCTAAATAATCAATAATCAGTATTCAGCAATGCCTAAACGTTCGTATTCATCTAGCTTGTCAACATAATCATCTTCCCAATTAGTTGATACTACCTCGACAGCTAATGAATGGGCGAGTCGTGTGCAGCATAAGCTTTGCGTTCAGCACGCCACAAAGTGCGATCGATAACACTGACATCAGGCACTCGTCCTTGTTCAGTACCTTCTTTTGTGGTAGTTTTGATGGTGATGCCTCGTTTTACTACATAATTGAGTTTCAGGCGATCGCTCTCTTGATAAAATTGTCTGTCTGTAAATTCACCAATATCATCATGATTTCGGGTAATTGCTATTTTGACAATTTCTCGGTTCACCAATTCTTAAAGACTATCTTCCGGGCTAATTGCAATAAATTCGTTAAAATTCAATAGGTATTTGGTAGTTGCAATCATATTATTTAATTCTCTCCAAACGTGACCTTACTAAATCGCCAAATAATTAATAATT
Source organism: Microcoleus sp. Pol8_D6 (assembly GCF_036700965.1). Taxonomy (NCBI): domain Bacteria; kingdom Bacillati; phylum Cyanobacteriota; class Cyanophyceae; order Oscillatoriales; family Microcoleaceae; genus Microcoleus; species Microcoleus sp. Pol8_D6. Next base: position 61,880 of record NZ_JAUBPW010000016.1, read on the forward strand.
CGTAGGTTCGCATTGCACACCTTACTGATAATTAGTTGGTGGGGGCGGGTTTTTGAGATTGTCGGTTTGAGGCAATTCTTGTTTGTAAAACCCGCCCCTACAGCATTTATCAGGCTTGGTATTTTTTCAGAATAGCAACTTTTTCGGGGAAGATTTCGATCGCCATTTTGTCATCATAACGAGTCGCGAGCGATCGCCTCACCTCGCCCAAAAACAGCGGCTGCGACAGCCCAGGTTCAGGATGTACAACTGTACGAACCCTGATTGTCATGTAGTCTCTGCCGCGTCCAGAGCGCCCTGGAGAGTACAAATCAGCAGCCGCTTGCTGCATCGTTGCTTCTAATTCCGATTCCGTGATCGTAGGTGGCACAGTAACTACTGTTTGAGCGCCGCCTGTATCGTAAACTAAAGAATAGCGAACTGCACCCGGAATTTCTGTACGGGAAAACAGTCCCAAACCCAGACCGAATATACTCGCAGCAATCACGCCCATAAAGCTTGTCACTCCTACCAATCGGAAGCGAAAACCCCATTTGAAGATAAATGCTATAACAGTTAGAATAGCCAAGGCTACTGTTAGAATTCCCGCCCATTGGGCGTACATTAAAAGGTTAGAATTTACGCTCATTTGATGATTTGTTGACTGTTGACTGTTGATATTAGTTACCGATGCCCAATGCCCAATGCCCAATGCCCAATGATTAATTAAGCGTTTCGAGCCACAAGCAGATAAGTCATCATATCGCCTTTCCCCTTCACTGGAATCACGCCGCGCTCCTCAAAAACGTACTTATCCCGCAGGCGCTCGTAGGTAGCAACTGTCACCTGAATGCTGCCGGGGACACCTTGAGATTCCATCCGGGAAGCTGTATTTACCGTATCTCCCCACAAATCGTAAGTAAATTTTTTAGTACCGATTACCCCAGCTTCTACCGGGCCTGTGTGGATGCCGATGCGGATGCTGAGCGGCTGACCTCCCTTGGTATGTATCTTAGTCATTGCTGCTTGAATTTCCAGCGCCATTTCCGCGATCGACTCGGCGTGATCGTCGCTGGGCGTCGGCAAACCGCCAACCACCATATAAGCATCGCCGATCGTCTTAATTTTCTCAAGTCCGTAGCGCTCGGCCAACTCGTCAAAAGCCGAAAAAATCTCGTTGAGCAACTCCACCAACTGGGCCGGCGATAAATGAGCCGAAAGCTTGGTAAAACCGACCAAATCGGCAAACATCACTGTTACCTCAGCGAAACTGTCTGCGATCGTAATTTCCCCGTGTTTCAGGCGCTGCGCGATCGCCCTCGGTAAAATATTTAACAGCAAACGCTCAGACTTTTCCTTTTCCTGCGCCAACTCATGTAAATATGCCTGTTCCTTATCCCGCAGTCGCTTCTTTTCCAGACAAGCGCTAATCCGAGCCTTAAGCAATACCGGATTGAACGGTTTAGAAAGATAATCCTCCGCGCCCAACTCTATACACCGGACGATACTGTCGATATCGTCCACCGCCGAAATCATAATCACCGGGATATGGCGCAACTTTTCATCCGCCTTCAGACTTTCGAGCACTTGATAGCCGTTCATTTGCGGCATCATAATGTCTAGCAGAACCAAATCAAAAGGCTCTGTTCGCAACATTTCCAGAGCTTGGAGACCATCTTCAGCAACAGTCACCAGATGGCCTTGACGCTGAAGTCGGCGGGCCAGCAAATCGCGGTTTACCTCATTGTCGTCAACAACCAGCACGCTGCCCTCGTCACCTTTCATGTCAGGGCCTCTTTCAGAAGAGTTTCAATTTTACCCAAAAGTCGGGGAAACTCGACCGGTTTAGTGTCATAGTCATTGCAGCCTGCAGCCAGACACTTTTCACGATCGCCCGCCATTGCGTGAGCCGTCAGCGCAATCACCGGAATCCTGCTAGTTTCAGGAGCCGCCTTAATTTGCTGCGTTGCTTGCCACCCGTCTAGAACCGGCAGACTCATATCCATCAGAATCAAATCCGGTACTTTCGCGAGCGCCATCGACACCCCCTCAGCACCGTCAACAGCAATAAAGACCTCGTGTCCCTTGCGGGCCAGACGCCTGGAAAGCATATCCCTATTCATTTCGTTATCTTCGACCAACAGGATTTTAGCCATTGGTGTTCTCCTTGCCTTTCGAGTCGTACCTGCGATCGAACCTGTCATTCACTATAGAGCGAACATCGCGCAACAAAGTATCGCAACTGTAGACTCCCTTTTGTAGCACCCGCTCAACGTAGCCGTTTAGCTGCTGGCTTTCTGCCGGTGTCAAGTCTTTCCCCGTGATCACAACAATCGGTATAGGATCTCCCGAATGGGATTTGCGAATTTCCCCGATCAACTCAAAACCATCCATTTCTGGCAACATCAAATCCAGTAATATCAGGTGCGGGCGAGCAACTTTTAGCCGATCGAGAGCAGCGCGTCCGCTATCAGCTTCCGTTACTGCCCAGCCTTGTGTTTCTAGTACGCATCGCAGTATTTCGCGCGTGGCAACGTCGTCTTCCACAATTAGAATCTGACAGGTCAAATTGTTACTTGCAACCCCGTCTTGGTCGCGTCGGTACTTGTTCAACAAAGCAGCCAGCCGTTTGCCGTCCACTGGTTTGGTGAGGTAGTCCGAGGCACCCAATGCAAAGCCGAGGCTTTTGTTGCCCACAAAGGATAGCAGGATTACGGGAATTTCGGCAAGGTCAGGATCTGCCTTCAGCGCTGAGAGTACCGCCCAGCCGTCCATTCCGGGCATAATCACATCCAGGGTAATGGCGTCTGGCCGTAGTTGCTTAGCCAGCCGGAGAGCTTGCTCGCCACTGCCGGCGACTTCTATGTGCAGTCCTTGGCGACTGAGGGTGCGCTGGATTAAATCCCGCGAGATCGGGTCGTCGTCCACTACCAGCACCGTGCCGACAGCGGGGGCGTCCGGAGGGCTAGTGCTGTCGTGGACTTTGTTGGGGATTTCCGGCTGTTTGATGGCGCTGGGCAAGAGTACGGTAAAAGTTGTGCCTGCGCCCAAGGTGCTGCTGACCTCAATGCTGCCGCCCATCATCTGACAGAAGCGCTGGCTGATTGCTAGTCCCAAACCGGTGCCACCGTACTCGCGGGTAGTCGAAGCATCAGCTTGGGTGAAAGGTTGGAAAACTCGCTCCAATTGCTCTTGTGTCATGCCGATGCCGGTGTCGGCGACGCGGAAACTTAAAAATTCGGAGTTGGAAATTAAAATTTCGGAAGATTCATCTTGATTTTTCATTTTTAATTGTTCATTTTTAATTCTTTCCACTCCGATCGCAATTTTCCCGTTTTGTGTGAACTTGGCAGCGTTGCTGAGCAAATTAAGCAGCACTTGCCGCACTTTTGTCATGTCCGCGTGCATGGTGTCGAGGTTGTCTGGACAGTACACTTCTAGGGTATTACCGTTTTTCTCGACCAGGGGGCTCGCCGTGGCCACAGCACTTTCAATTAAGGTATGGATGTCGAAGGTTTCTAAGTAGAGATCCATTCGACCTGCTTCAATTTTAGAGATATCTAGGATGTCGTCTATCATCGACAGCAGGTGTTTGCCGGCGGTGCGGATTTTTTCGAGGTCGGGGACGAAAGCTTCATCGCCCAATTCTTCGGCTTCTTCTTGGAGCATTTCGCTGTAGCCGATGATGGCATTCAGAGGTGTTCGCAGTTCGTGGCTCATGTTGGCGAGAAATGTGCTTTTTGCCCGGTTGGCTGATTCTGCTGCTTCTAAGGCCAACTGCATGGCGGATTCTGCCTGTTTGCGATCGGTGATGTCTTGGACTGTGCCTTCGTAGTACAAAACGCTGCCGTTTTCGTCGCAGATGCTGCGCGCGTTTTCGGAAATCCAGATCTTGCTACCGTCTCGGCGGTATATTTGGGATTCAAATTTTGACACTTGGCGGCGCGCGCCCAATTGGGCCATAAACTCGGCGCGCCGATGGGGGTTAACGTAAAATTGACGGTTGATATCGGTGAGTTCCGCGAGCATTTGGGTACAGGATTCGTAGCCATAAATTCGGGCTAGTGCGCTATTGCCGCTGAGGTAGTGCCCGGTCGGCGTTGTCTGGAATATGCCTTCGACTGCGTTTTCAAAGATGCTGCGGTATTTTGTTTCGGATTGTCTCAAGGCTGCTTCTGCTCGCTTGCGCTCTAGGGCATTGGCGAGCATTTCTCCTACCATTTTTAGCTGTGTGGATATTGTGGATATTTCGGTTGCTCGACCTACTGTTTGCTGTAAGCCATCGAATCCGATAAATCCTACTAGGTTTTTACTACAAATTAGGGGAATAATTATCAAGGATTGAATATTTCTTAGCTGTTTTTCAAATTCTAAATTATTTAGAAAAGCGCCCCGCGAAGGTATTAAGGCGGTTGCTGTTTGATTGATTGTTTGGGATGGGGAGTCTGTCTGGAATTCGGCTGGATTTTGACCTATAAAATAGCGAATTTCGGCGATTGCTGGGGGCGGGAGTTCGCCGATTTCTGGAATATAGAGGCATTCGGCACGATCGAGTTTTTCTGCGATCCAAGGGATTTGTGCGATCTCTATTGGTTTGTCGGTGCTGTTTTTGACTGCCGGAATGCTTTTGCCGCACCACTCGTAGGTTTTGTGGGCGCGGGTTTTGTCGAATGATAACAGGTAGATGTAACTGCGGTCAAACCCGCTCAAGGTGGCGATCGATTCCAGGGTTCGATCGATGCCTTTGTCTATTTCTGATAAGGGCTGGCTGATGAAATGGGTTGACAAACGGGAAATCAACTGAGCGAATTCTATTCGATACTGCAAAGATTCTTCTACTTTTTTGAGTTGGGTAACGTCTCGAAAGCTCCAGACTCTACCGACTGTTTTCGCTCCGACTTTTGATGGCAACGAATTTAATTCAAGAATTTTTCCGTCTTTGAATTCTAATAATTCGCTGATTTGAGTATCTGAATCTGCCGACACTTTAATCACGTTTGGGAGAAATCTTTGCGGGTATTTCAATTGTTCCCTGTCGAAGGGGAATCCTGTTGTGAGCGTGTTTGTGAGTGTGGCGAAGGTCGATCGGCTCAACTTTCCTTGGCTGGCGGACAACCCCCACATCTCTAGAAATTTCTGATTATAATTACATATTTTGCCGTTTCTGTCAACCGCCAGAATTCCTGCATCTGTAGATTTTAGAACTGCTTGCAGTATCGAGAGCGATTGCTTGTGTTCTCTAATGTCAAAAAACACCAAGACTGATATTTCGCGGCCGTCAACTGCGGGATGGAAAAAATAGGAAACTGGTAACATCTTGCCGTCGCGACACAAAAACTCGTCGTCCCAGTTGTTGCAAGGTTGACTGGAAGCGATCGCCTCTTGTAAATCTAGTGTAGGTGCGATCGTCGCATCTTCAGTCTTGCTTGGCGACTGTTTCGGAGCCGTCAAAACTTGGGATTTGTTGCCTTTGTTTTGCTTCCCGATGCGCTCTAGCAGGGAAACGCCTGCAAGTTCCGATTCTCGCCATCCCAGCAAGCGTTCTGCCTCTGGATTCACCGAGATTACACAGCCCTTCGCGTCAAGGATACACAATCCCGCCCCCAAACTGTTGACACTCGCCCGCAGTCGATCGAATTCTGAAGCTGTTGGAGAGTCTTGAGGGGACTGGGGCGAGTCAGTTAAATCCTTTAATGCCACCGTCTCCAAGTTAAAACAATCTTCCTGCTGAAGTTCTTGCTGACTCTGAACTCGGTCATAGCTACAACTTACCTGCTCTAATAAAAGCTGCCACTGCTCAGCAGTGGGAGGAGGAGACTCGCCGACTAAACCGAGGTGTTCGAGTTGGCGCTGGAGGTGGGGGTGCATATTTTCTGGCGCTTTGTAGGCAACTTTCTACAGTATATCTTTTTAATTAATAGTATATATACGTAGGTATACCGTTAGGGGACAAGTACGCGATCGAAGTCTATCACAGGTTTTATTGAGAAGCCGAGGGATCCTGTCTCCTCTCCCAAATCTTTCAAACTGCGCTAATTATATTAATTCTCAGAACTTTTAACGGTTGTCAACCAACCAATGCTCTGAATGTCGGCAGCACGCTCAAAAATAATAATATCATCTTATCAAGTCAATACTCAGGAAAGTTTTGGTAACGATACTGTAGCAATCATTGCAGGAGTCGTAAATTTTTTACCCCACCCCAACCCTCCCCTTATCAAGGGGAGGGAGTAAGAAATTCACAAATGATTTAGGATGACTATACACGCTTTATAGGGCAAGGAGCCTAAAAAAGTCGAATTAAATGCAAGCCCAGGGTGGATCTGACATTGATTTAATTATCCACAGTCGATCACAGTCAAGCGAGAATCAGCCATTGGGCTATAGAAAAACTGTTCGGAGTATTAATCAAGTGAGCTTAGCCTCAAAAACTAGGTGGCAGCCAAAAAACGATCGCGGACGCGGGAACTGGACAGAAAAATTTCTTATTCCCATGCCAGCGGAAACGATTTCAGCATTTTTCGTATTTACTCATAAATTAATTAGGGTGATCTAACCCGCCCTCATCTTCTACGTCTACAGCAATTCTAAATTATTTGTGAATTTATTACTCCCTCCCTTTACCAAGGATATGGTTGAGGTGGGGTAAAAATTTTACGACTGATTTAAAATTACTCTATTTTAGAAAAACCCCGGAAAAAAGCTGAGTTGATAATGTGATAAATTATAGGTCAAGTCTCCTAACTGCTAGCCAAATAATCAGCCTATTGTGGAGGTAAATAAAAGTTGCAGACATCGAAAATAACTGTCAAATAAATATTATTCGTCAGACTTTTCGGTTGAGATTGAAAGGTCGGTGAAAATAGCTGGCAGCCTAATTGTAAAAGTAGAACCTTTATCCAACTCGCTGAATGCGGTAATGTCTCCGCCCATCATTTCGCAGAATTTCTTAGTAATCGTCAGCCCCAAACCAGTGCCGCCGTACTTCTTAGTAGTTGAAGAATCGGCTTGCGTGAAAGGCTCAAAGATTCTGGCTAACTGTTCGGGACTCATGCCAATGCCGGTATCTTTGACTGTAAAAATGATCCAATCTTGAGCGGAAGATAACAGAGACAAGCTATTTTCAGCTTGGTCACCTCCTCTGTACGCTCCAAGTTTTTTGCCTTTGTTTGCAGGGTCGGCGGAGGTTTCGCCGGATCGGGTAACGGCGAAGGTAATCGCGCCGGAGCAAGTAAATTTCGCGGCATTGCTGAGGATGTTGAGCAGAGACTGCCGGAGTTTAGTCAAGTCGGTCTGCATCGAGCCAATATCCTCGGGGCATTGTATTTCTACAATATTGCTATTTTTGTCTGCCGTCGGCTTGATCGTGGCAACTACTTCCTCAACCAGAGTTGAAATGGTGAAGGTTTCGACGTGCAAGTCGGTGCGGCCTGCTTCAATTTTGGTCAAGTCGAGAATATCTTTAATCAGCGCGAGTAGGTGCTGGCCGGCCGTATTAATTCTCTGGAGGTCGTCGATGAACTCTTCGGCACCAAGGTCTCGGGCGTCTTCTTGCAGGATCTCGCTGTAGCCAATGATGGCGTTGAGGGGGGTTCTGAGTTCGTGACTCATGTTGGCGAGAAAAATGCTTTTGGATCTATTTGCAGCTTCGGCGGCTAATGCGGCGCGGCGGAATTCTTCGGAACGCAAGCGTTCGGTGATGTCGGTGGTCATGATTAAAATGCACTGAGTGTTGCCGAGGTGGATGAGTTCCACTGACAGCAGCCAGTCGCGCACTTCGCCGGCTTTGGTGCGAATTTTGATTTCTTGGTTGCTGATCGAATTTTGTGATTGCAAAATCTGGGCCAGCCGCCGCCCGTCTTCTGAATAAACCAACATTCCTAAGTCGCTGGGAGTGCGGCCGATAAATTCGTGCCGCAGCCAGCCTAATGAGCGCAAAAAGCTTTCATTGGCATCGAGGAAGCATCCGTCTGTGAGGGTGCAGATGCTGATCCCAACTGGGGAGGCGTGAAAGGCCTTGGAAAATCTTTCTTCTGAAGAACGCAGGGCGGCTTCGGCTTGCTTTCTGTCTGTGATGTCTTGGACGGTGCTGGTGATGTAGAGGGAGTTGACATCGGCTTGTTCGTAGACTGTGCGGTTGCTACCGTCGGGGAGTATGAGCCTGTAGTCGATGCTGTAAGGCTGTTGCTGAAATAAAGCGGCTTCGATCGAGGTTTTGACTAATTCTCGGTCTTCAGGGTGCACGTATTCCAAGAAGGCTTCCAGGCTGGGTTCAAAACTTCCCGGTTGCTGTCCTAGGATGCGGTAAATTTCCTCTGACCACCGCAATTGCTGGGCGTTGCGGTCTAAGTCCCAGTTGCCTAGCTGGGCGATGCGTTGGGCGTTAGCGAGGCTGGCTTCGCTGGCGCGCAGGGAGACTTCTGCTTGGTGGCGTTCGGCGACGGTGGCAGCTAGAACTAAGCCGGTGACGGCGATGACGGCGATGAAGGCTTGCAGGGATAACAGTGCTTGGGGGATACTGCTGGCGTGTTTTAGGAAGGGGCCGCTGCCTCGGGCGATACCCCAGATGGCGAAGCCACAGAGGATGAGGTTGGAGAGGGCTGTGTAGCGCTGACCGAATCGAAAGGCAGCCCAAACTACTAGGGGAAATGGTAAGTATTCGAGGGGATAGCGGGCGTAGGCGGCGCGGGTGCGGGAGCAAAAGACGAGCCATCCGACTGCTAGTAGCAGCAGCAGCCAAATCGCTCGTTCAACTATCTGTTTGCGATGGGTGGGGACTTTGGGCAATTGTTGCCACGTCAGGAGCAGCGGGGCGACGAGCACAATTCCCATAGCGTCTCCGACCCACCAAGTCCCCCAAATCGTGCCAAAATCGCTCCAGCTAGATATACCACTCAGGCATACGAGGATGCTGCCGATGGTGGAGCTGATCAGCGTAGATCCCAAGGCTGCTAGCCCGACTATTCCTAAAACGTCTTTGAGCCGATCGAGCCCGGCGCTAAAGTTAAGGCCTTGGAGTAGATAAGTTCCCGTCCACGCTTGCAGGCTTCTGGCGGCTGCCGATATCAATGCCGTGGCGATGTTGGCCGATGGTACGTTCATGCTGAACAGGAAGCCTCCGATCGCAATTCCCGGCCACAGTTGCCGCCCAAACAGCAGCAGGGCGACTTGGGCAATTCCTGCTGCTGGCCACATCGGGTAAATTTCTGAACTGAGGGTGAGGGTGGAAATGGCGAATTGCGACGCCCCATAGTAGACCAGGGCGATCGCACCTACTGCGAGGAAGTACCGCCAGGAATGTCCTTTGATTGCATTAAGGAACTTTGTCTGCATGGTCGTTTAGGGAAAAGGTGGACGCTTGTTGGGATCTCAGTAGGTGGCACGGGACAGGCAGAGGGTAGAGAAAATGTTTCTATTAGGTGATGGTAGGTCATGGGTGGTAGGTACTGGGAGAAGCTTTTGAGCTAACTTTTTGTAGTGCCGTTGAGGGAGCGGTTTTTTTGTTCGATCAAATCTGCCCATGAATTTCGGGAGTATCGCTTTTTTGTAAATATATCTCTAATGGCTAAGCAATTGGTTTGTAAATTTTTGGTTTTTGTTAAAAATTTATTACCGAGCGACAGTGGGTGTCTTTTTGTGTCGGGGGATCGTAACTCAATGCACCCTAACATCTTGCACCATGCTCAATAATACCTAAAATACCTAAAATACCAATAACAGCGACGTAAAATCTCTGCTTTTAGGTAAGTTTGAGGCAATAAACACGGTTTTTGATTAGAAGTACAGGCGGTAGTGATTTTCACTAGATTTGTAACCAATCAATCTAGGTTTTAAGTCTTTCGATGGAATACAATGAAAGCGGATATATTACAGAAAAAAAATATTTTTTCTTTTCTATTTCTCTTTGGCTGTTGCAATATCTAAGGTTAGTGTCAAACGCTCTTGAGATTCTTTAAGGGCGTCTTGGGGGTTGCGGCCGAGAAGGGTTGCTTCTATGGCGCGACCGAGGTTTTCTGACAGGCGGGAGTAACCTGATATAATGGGTCGCGCTCTGGCTGAGTTCATTTGTTCTAAAAATACTCGCAAAACAGGGTTTTTTTCCACAAAGCTTTGATAAGCTTGGCTCTGTCTCGATTTTAAGTTAATGGGTAAATAACCTGTTCCCAATGCCCATGCTGTTTGGAATTCTTCACCTATAACGTATTCTAAGAATACTAGGGCTGCTCGCTCTCGTTCTGGCGAGGTTTTCATTAAAAATATGTTTTCACCCCCTACGACGGCTGCAGGGCGTTTGAGGAGCGGTAAAGGCATTGCTGCGTAGTCGATCGCGCTTTGCTGCAACTGTGCTAGCGTCCACGGCCCGGTGATTTGCATGGCGACTTTCCCGGCGATGAAATTGTCGAGTTCGTAACCGCGTTCGGGTGCTGACAATATTGCTGAACCTTCTTTTAACAAGTCGCTCCACAATTCTAAGGCGGCGTGAGAACCGGGATTATCGATTTGGGGTACAGGACTTTGAGGTATTTCGCCTTTGAATTCGCCGCCTGCGCTGAACATGAATGGCAGCCAGGTAAATACTGTCCATTCTCCTTTGCCTAGGGGTAGCACTATGCCGTGTTGGTCTGTGCGTCCGTCTCCGTTGATGTCTCGCGTGAGCGATCGGGCTACTTGCTTTAATTGCGCCCAATTCTGCGGCACTTTTTTGATTCCTGCTGCTGCAAATAAGCTGGGACGGTAAAATATGGCGACGTTGTTTGTGCCTAGGGGAACTGACCAAGTATGTCCGCCGAGTTCCATTGACTCGAAGAGTGCCGGGTCGATTTCGGCTTTCCGGGGCGATTTGTCGAGCCAGTTTTCTAAGGGCACAATGGCGTCGAGTTCTGCTAGTTTTCCTGCAATTGAGGGGCCATTCCACAGCAAATCCGGCGGTGCATTTCCAACTATTGCTGTTAGTATTTTTGGGAGTTGTTGGTCTGGCTGACCGATGTAAACTGGTTTGATATGGATGTTGGGATGTGTTTTGTTGAATTGGTCTGTGAGGGTTTGAAATACGTCGCGATTTGGCGGAGGATTGATACCGTGCCACAGTATGAGTTCGATCGGCTCGCCGTTTTTTGATGCGGGTGTGATGCTGTTTTGACAGCCGCTTAATATTAGCAGATTTAAGGTAATTAAAATGCAGATCGCTAGTTTGAGTTGTCTTTTAATTGCTTTGGATAATTTGGATAATATCATTTTTTAGTTAGATTCAGGGAAGAAGATTTTTTTAACCGCAGATGAACGGGGATGGACGCGGATAGTTAGAGGTTGGGAAAAGGAGCTAAATCTCGAAAATCTGCTGGTAGCTGATTTCTTTCTCCATAGGAGGTGTTTTGAAACAAAACGGTGAAAGCTCCTGCTCCTAGTCTATCTTGTGGCCACATCCGATAGCAAGGAATTTCTGTCAGGTGCGATCGATATTTTTCTAAATGAGGAACAGAGGCTGGCTGAAAATCGGGGAATTTGCTTAACAGCCATTGGCTGAATTGTTCATTTTCTGCGGTTGAATAAGTGCAGGTCATGTATGCAAGATAACCTTGGGGCGCTACAATTTTAGCAGAATTGGCTAAAATTATTTTTTGGCGGTTGGCATTGCTGTTGATGGTGACATGATGAAAGCAGCCGGGTGCTTTGTCTCCTTTTGCTAAAAGTGATTGACCAGTACAAGGAGCATCTACTATTACTAAATTAGCCGTTTGTGGCATCCTTTCGGCAAGTATTTTTGAATCGACGTTGGCGGCGGATGGTAGAATTTGGCAGCGTCTTAAATTAGAGATAAACATTCCGATGCGTTTGCCTATGGCTTCGTTGCACAACAGGAATTCTGGGTTTAATGTTTTCCATGAAAATATACTTTTTCCTCCGGGGGCGGTGCACATATCTAAGATTAGTTTGATTGACTGCGGTATTGTTAATAAGGTGGAGGTGGCGAAGATTGAGGAAAAGTCTAGACAGTAGTAATGTCCTGCTTGATGTAAGGAATGTTTTCCCGGCTGGGATTCTCAGGCTAGTCTATTTACAAATTACGGTTGCCAAGAAACGGGAATTTCGACAGTAAATGGATTTTCTGTGGGTTTTGGTTGCAGCCACAAGATGACAGGATTAAAAGCTTGGGGATTGGTAACAGGCTGAATAAATTTTTCTTGTTCTGCGGTGTCGGCAAATAAGCTGCGGCTGAGTTTAAACATGAGATTCGGCGGTTTTCCATGTTCGAGGAGATATGATAAGATTGAGATTAGCAGTGACAAAGGTAAATGAGATGATAATTCCTAGTGTAAAACAGTTGTAGTTAACTTGGATAGGATGGATGGAAATGTTGTTGCTTCTATCAAACCCATTGATTTGGAGCGTTTGAGTCTGGCTGCATCTGAGTACCAATCGAGCTCCTTTTTGCCGATCGCACAACTCGGAACTATTCTCGAAGTGTATAATCGAGAAGCAAACTACTATTGTTTGAGCTGACAAATAAACATTACATGAGTCCGGAAGGTAAAAATACTCATAAACTCGCTTCTATCATAGCTGCTACGCGCTGAATAGTCTCTATAATATACTAGGGTTTTTTGCCATTACCTACTTGATGACTAATGAGTAATGACTGAGGACTACTTACTAATAACGAAGAATCTATGAAAATTGTCTTTTTTGGCACTCCCGATTTTGCGGTTCCTACTTTATCTAGCTTGCTAAGTCACCCAAAATTTGAAGTTGTGGGTGTGGTGACTCAGCCGGACAAACGTCGGGGAAGAGGGAATCAATTGATGCCTTCACCTGTAAAAGATGTGGCTTTAAATCACAGTCTCCCGGTTTGGCAGCCACGCCGAATTAAGAAGGATTCTGAAACGCTTGCTAAGTTGCGGGAAGCGGAGGCGGATGTGTTTGTGGTGGTGGCTTACGGCCAAATTCTTTCTCAAGAAATTCTGGATATTCCTAGTTTGGCTTGCGTTAACGTTCACGGTTCAATTTTGCCGAAGTATCGCGGTGCAGCACCGATTCAGCGCTGTCTTTTTGACGGGGAAAAGACAACAGGAATTACTACTATGCTGATGGATGCTGGGATGGATACTGGGGCGATGCTATTGAAGGCTTTTGCTGGTATTTCACTGTTGGATAATGCTGATTCTTTGGCGGATAGGTTGGCGGAAGTTGGGGCGGATTTGTTGATAGAAACTTTGGTGAAATTGAGGGACGACCAAATTGAAGCTGTTGTTCAAAATGATGCTGAGGCGACTTATGCGCCGATGATTAAGAGTGCGGATTATGTGCTGGATTGGTCGAAAAGTGCGATCGACCTTCACAATCAAGTTAGGGGCTTTTTTCCGGATTGCACAACCAGTTTTCGCGGCAATTCTCTGAAGGTGATAGCTACTGTGCCCGTCGGGCCGGAATATTGGCTGCAATTACCGCCGGATTTGAGGGTTTTGGAACGCGATTGGCCTGTTTTGGATCAGTTGTCGGGCGGAAATGGGGAAGTTGTCAAGGTTGTGAAGGGCTTGGGGGCGATCGTCCAAACCGGTGATGGTTTATTATTGTTGCGGGAGGTGCAGTTAGCGGGGAAAAAGGTGCAGTCTGGAGTGGATTTTGCGAACGGAACTCGGTTGGCGGTAGGGGAAATTTTTGGGGGTTAAATTGTATGTTTAGGGCGGGTCTCCTGCCCACCCCACAATATTTGGAAGCAAAATCATCTTGTAATTAGATGCGCGACAGTTGACCTAAAATTCGACCAAAACTTCCTCGGCGTCGCCCAACAAACCCTGCGCCGCCTCTAACATACTCTCAGCAACATCTTTCAAATCTTCGCGACTTGCTAAATAAGTTTTCAAAGCTTCTAACGGTTCTATACTATTATTAGCATTCAATTCTGGCAACCGCGGCCTCGCTAGCTGACTGACTAATTCCGGTTGGATTGTGTAGCTGTGCGCTTCGCCCAGAAGTGCGTGCAATTCTCCGTTGTCAATTAAATCTAATTGTTCCGATCGCAATTGGTAAATTAATCTAACTACTGCGTCTTGAATTTCCTTCTTGCCAATAGCTTTAACTAACTCGGCTTGCGGGTTTTCAGATTCGGAAACATTCACTTTAATAGTCTGAAATACCCGCACGGGCAACGTGCAAAATTCCCACTCCGCTTTTCCCCGTTCCAAATTAACTAACACAAAACCTTTATCTTCTTTCTCTTCGCTAAAATCAACTCGTTCGATACTTCCCGGATAAATTACGGGCGGATTGTTGGAAGCATTGAGATTTTGGTGTTTGTGTACGTGGCCGAGAGCAACGTAATCAAAACAAGGGCGAGTTAGCATGGAAACAGGAATGTTAAAACCTTTGCCAACTGCTAAAAAACGTTCGGCGCCCAGACTTGCTTTATCTGCCATTAAGTGCGCTAAAAGTACGGTTGGTATGTCGGGGTTGAGGCGGCGAATTTCGCCTTCCATTGCGATCGTCAGTTTTTCGGTTAATAATTGATTAACATCGCCCATAGACAGGCTTTCAGTCTCGGAACGTGTCATTAAGGTCGATCGAGTCAACCAAGGTAATGTTACCACCTGTACGGGGCCGCTGCGGGTTTGAATCAGGTGAGTGTCCAGGCGATCGCCTACAATAAACTTAGGTATTCCCAAAGTCCGGTAAATTCCCAAACTCGCGCCGCCTTGTCCCTGAGAATGCTGATCGTGATTTCCTACTAGCAAAACCGTCGGAATTTGGGCGTCCACCAAGCGGCTGAATTGGCAAGCAAAAGCCTCTTTTACAAACGGCGGTGGCGTTGAATCCGGGAAAGCATCGCCGCCGAATATGACTAAATCTACGGGTTCAGAAATTGCTCTATCCATACATTTGCTCAGCGTCGCCGCGAAGTCTTCCAGCCGCGTATTTAAACCGGTTTCTGGATTAATCCGGCCGTGGGAAAAGCCGCTGCCCATGTGAATGTCGGAAAGGTGTAAGATTTTAATCATTGTTTTTTCTATTTGTTAGTTATCGTTTCGGTTGCTAGTGAGGACTTCAGTCCTCAAAAAAAAAACTTGCATTCCTGACTGCGAATTAAAGAAAGTTTTTTTTTCATACATCACAATATGATGCCGGGTACTTTTTGATAAACTTGTGCGATCGGGCAGCGAAAATCTATACTCATTAACTCTAACTCATCTCCTTGTCGGTAAGTCTGAGAACTCCAATTTCCCTCAGCGTTGACGCGAAAACACTCTATTTTGATTTCTGATTGAGTTATGAGCACGTATTCCTGCAAACTCGGAGAAGTTTGGTAATCGGCAAATTTATCGCCTCTGTCAAAAGCTGCTGTTGAGGGCGACAATACCTCAACTACCAAAGATGGATATAAAATGAAATCTTCAGTAGAACTTGTATCTCTTTCGTCGCAAGTCACAGCTACATCAGGATAGTAATAGCAATTTGCCTCTTCCAGTCGGACTTTTATATCTGATGATAAAACTAAGCAGTCGGTGTTATCTAAGTGATTTCCCAGTCGCCTTACTAAGTTGCTAGCAATAATAATGTGAGGCTTTTTTGCCCCCGTCATTGCATAAACGTGTCCGCCTCTGTATTCGTGTTTGATGGGGCTTACTCGCTCGCCTTCTAGGTACTCTTCTGGAGAGATGTAGAAATTATTTTTGCTAACAAACATTGATTTTTCCACCGATATTTTTATTTGCCACTATTGGTTAATAATCGCACACCCGGCTGGGAAACGGCACTGCCTTTTCCCTACAAATTTAACAAAACTCCAAAAATCGGGCGTGCCACAGTTTGCCGCTTTCCGTCAAACCCTGCGATCGCACTTTAATTTTGACACTTTTGGGGTTAGCCTCGTAGAGTCGGGCAATTTGCTGCATTTCCTCCCCGCTAAAACCCGTTCCCACGGTTCCTACTGGGACTAATTTGCCATCAATTTCTTGCGCTACTTTGACGGCGCTAAACGGCCGCCCCGCAACTTTTGTCGGCGTCAAACCCACAATAAACAAATCGTGTTCTTGACAGTATTTAGTTCTCACCATCGGATATTTCTTAACATCTTTGCCGCCGACATACTGGCAGTTGTGCAACACCCAAACTTCGCCTTCTTTATTTTCAGATTCCTGCTGATTTGCCAGGACGATTTTTTCGGCGGTGGTGCGAAATGTCGGTACAACTTCAAAGGCTGGGAATAAATTCGCCAGCATTTCGCCAACTTCAACTCCCGCGGTAATTCGTTCGGATTCTGCCACGGTAGTTAAATCATTGCCTTTGAAAAACAAACTTTTAAAAATAGCATAAATTGCGTTAGGCTGAGTAGTCGGAAAACCGCTTTCAATATTAACCGTAGCAGCTTGCGCCCCCGTGCGGTGTTCGCTA
This sequence comes from Microcoleus sp. Pol8_D6, assembly GCF_036700965.1. Taxonomy (NCBI): domain Bacteria; kingdom Bacillati; phylum Cyanobacteriota; class Cyanophyceae; order Oscillatoriales; family Microcoleaceae; genus Microcoleus; species Microcoleus sp. Pol8_D6. The sequence continues at coordinate 78,245 of NZ_JAUBPW010000016.1, forward strand.
CCCGTACAGCTTTTGTAATACAGTTCGCCGTCTAAAACAAAGGTGCCAATTTTAGCGGCTGTGTCGATTAATGTGCGATCGATCTCAATCGATGCCTGTTGCCGCAGGTTAGTCGATCGCGATTGGTAGTATACTTTATCTGGCGTCGCAATGACCACTACTCGATTGCCGTCGCGCTTGGGCTGTCCCCAGTAATCGGGATTTTCGATGTAATAAGAACGTTCACTGGGCGCGTCAACTGGCTGCATCGTGACAATCCTTCCCGGCTGCAAGTGCGCCGGCAATTCGGGAACAATCGGATGGTAGACAGTTTCTATTTTTGGGGCGGAAGTTGATTGTTTAGCAGGATCGATATCGGCGGTAGAATTGTTTCGAGTATTGAGGGCGATCGGCTTTTCTCCGGTTTCCAATTCAAACGCTCTTTTCCAAAAGCCGATCGCCATTTCGGGGTATCCTTCCGACTCCGCACACAGCGCAAAACCAATAACTTTTGCCGTACCAATTCCGCGCCCGTAATCAGCTAAATACTGCACGGCCCCCGCTTCTCCCATCAAGTGCAATCCTCGCGTCACGATGCGATTGTTCCAGCGTTCTCGAATGTCGGCGCTAATTTTTTTAGCTGCTTTTCGCTTGGCTTCTGCGTATTCGGTGCAGTCCATACTGCCTCCTTTATGTAGGGCTATTTATATACTATACTAAAGATTGATTTATTAGTCAAGATTGAGTTTACAATTAGGTTATGTGAATAAATTTAACTCTTTCATTGGTGAACTAGATTTATTTTTTCACCGCAGAGGCGCAGAGGGCACAGAGGAAGAGAAGAAAGAGATAGTCAAGCGCGGTAATCTGTTGGCTGCCAATGCTAAGATAACTTCAATCGCGCATTGCGACCAATAAAGCCGTGAGTTGTGTCTTACTCGCGTTGAGTTCGCGAACTTGCGATCGGACATTTCAGAATTTAAGATCGAGTTTAATCTTACTGTTATGATGCGATTGATTTTGTACAGCAAACCCGGATGCCACTTGTGCGAAGGGTTGCAAGAAAAACTCGAACAGATTGAAAGCGTCAAGTTTCAACTCGAAGTCAGAGATATTACTGAACGCGAGGACTGGTTTCAAGCTTATCAGTACGAAGTTCCAGTTTTGTTTAAAGTGCAGCCTCAGTCAAAAAATTCTACTGGCGAGGCTGCATTCTCCGCTGAAGAACTGTTACCCCGTCCTTCTCCCCGCTGTAGTGTCGCCCAATTGGAGCAAATGTTACAGAAATATTTGCAAATCGATCCGTCACAATAATACGATTTACCCAAAAACTCAGGTTTTAATCCTGACCTCGGGGTGCTCAGTGTGCAGCTTAATCTAGGCCGATAGGTTTTACACCGCGCATAAAAAAAACCTAGGGTTTGCACCGCGCACAGTAAAAATCTGTAGATTGTGGCTCAAACAATGTGTTCCGACAGTCATATTCAAGACATTCAAGCGAGGAGTTTTTCAGATGAAATTGAGAGAATTATTAGCAGCAGTTCCCAGCATTTCCTTTGACGCGCAACATCCCGCCCTCGATGCCGAAGTCAAGGGTTTATCCACTAATTCCCACGCTTGTCAGGCGGGCGATTTGTTTTTGGGAATGCCGGGAACTCGGGTTGATGGGGGAGATTTTTGGCAAAGTGCGATCGAATCTGGTGCAGTTGCCGCCATAATTTCCACCCAAGCAGCCGAGAAAACACCCTCCGAAGACGGGGGTAGTTGCGTCATCGCAGCAGCCGATATGGCTCAAGTTTGCGGTCAAATAGCAACTGCTTTTTACGGCAATCCAGCTAGCAAATTAAAACTTGTCGGCGTTACCGGGACTAACGGCAAAACTACAACCACTCATTTAATCGAATTTCTGCTCAATCAAATGCAGTTGCCGACGGCTATTTTCGGCACGCTTTACACTCGCTGGCCGGGCTTCCAACAAACTGCACTTTACACCACACCTTTTGCAGTTGACCTGCAAAAGCAATTAGCAGAAGCCGTAGTCGCCGGATGCAAAAACGGGGTGATGGAAGTCAGTTCCCACGCTTTAGCGCAACAGCGAGTTTTGGGCTGTAGTTTTGAAGTTGCTGTCTTTACAAATTTGACTCAAGACCATCTCGATTATCACCGTGATATGGAAGATTATTTTGAGGCTAAATCGCTTTTATTCGGTTCTAATTACCTCGCTAATCGCGCTGTAATTAATATTGACGACCCCTACGGGCAGCGGATATTTGAGATCCTAAAATCTGACCAAGTTTGGAGTTACAGCACTGTTCTGAAAACGGCAGATTTGTATGCTTTTGATTTGGAGTATCAGCCGAACGGAGTTAAGGGAATGCTGCACACTCCCAAGGGCGAAACTGCTTTTTCTTTGCCTTTAGTCGGTCAGTTCAATTTATCAAATATGTTGGCTGCTGTCGGTGCTGTTTTAGAATTGGGTTTAGATTTGTCTGCAATTGTGGATAAATTATCGCAGTTTTCGGGAGTTCCGGGACGGATGGAACGGGTGCAAATTAGTCCCGACCAAGATATTAGCGTTATTGTGGATTACGCGCACACTCCAGACAGTTTGGAGAATTTATTGAAGGCGTCGCGGCCGTTTATTCCGGGTCAAATGATTTGTGTGTTTGGCTGCGGTGGCGATCGCGATCGCACTAAGCGCCCGATCATGGGTAAAATTGTTGCAGAATTAGCCGATTTAGCTGTTGTTACTTCCGACAATCCGCGGACGGAAAATCCCGATCGCATTTTGGAGGATGTTTTAGCAGGAATTCCCGCCGCCGTAAAGCCGATCGTGATGTGCGATCGAGCCGCTGCAATTCGCACTGCTATTATGGATGCTAAACCCGGAGATGGCGTGCTGATTGCAGGGAAAGGACACGAAGATTATCAAATTTTTGGCACCGAAAAAGTCCATTTTGACGATCGAGAACAAGCGCGAGATGCCTTGAAAGCCAGAATGAATTCAGTTAAGTAAATTCGGTTAACTGTTAACGGTTAACCGAATTCGGTTAACCGTTAACGCTTAGCTGTTCGCGGGCTGCGAAATTTGTTATATTTTTAAGTATTAAGACGAAGCAAGAATCTGATTTGCACTAGATTATAATAGTAATACAAAATATTTTAACAGCAAAATAATTATTGTTATGATAGAATTAACTGGCTATCAAATTCTCGCTCGAATTTATTCAGGCACTCGCACCCTAGTTTATCGCGGAATTCGCCTCTGCGACCAAAAATCGGTCGCCATCAAAGTCTTGCGAAACGAGTATCCCAGCTTCAGCGAACTCTTGCATTTTCGCAATCAATACACGATCGCCAAAAACCTGAATTTGCCCGGCATCATCGAAACCTACAGCTTGGAACCCTACCGGAACGGCTATGCCCTGATTGTGGAAGACTTCGGGGGAATTTCTCTGAAGGAATGGACGGGAAAAGGAAAAACCGTGCCATCTCTGGTAGATTTTTTCCAAATTGCGATCGACCTAAGCAACACATTAGATATACTGTACCGCCACCGCATCATTCACAAAGATATTAAACCCGCCAATATTTTAATAAATCCTGAGACAAAACAAGTCAAACTCATCGACTTTAGTATTGCATCTTTGCTGCCGCGAGAAACTCAAATAGTGATGAGTCCCAACGTAATTGAAGGAACACTTAGCTATATATCTCCCGAACAAACAGGAAGGATGAATCGCGGCCTTGACTACCGCACAGATTTTTATTCATTAGGTGTAACCTTTTACGAACTGCTGACAGGAAAATTGCCATTTCAAGCCAGCGATCCAATGGAATTGATCCACTGTCATATTGCCCAGCACCCGCCATCTATACGTGAAATTAATCCCAAAATTCCCCTTGTCCTCTCGGAGATTGTCAGCAAATTGATGGCCAAAAATGCCGAAACTCGATATCAGAGTGCATTAGGGTTGAAAGCCGATTTAAAAACTTGTTTGCAACAACTCAATGAGACAGGTAAAATTGAGAGCTTTGCCATTGGGCGGCGAGATTTTTGCGCTCGCTTTATCATACCCGAAAAACTCTACGGCAGAGCAACCGAAGTCGCTGCATTATTAGCAGCATTCGATCGAGTAGCAAACCCCTCTAACTCCCCTTCCCAAGAAGCACCTGGCAAGGAGAGAAACCAGGGAAAAGAAGACTCAACCCTTACTAAGGGGGGCTGGGGGGACTCGAAGTTATCCCGCAGCGAAATGATGCTAGTTGCCGGATTTTCCGGCATTGGGAAAACCGCTGTAGTCAACGAAATTCACAAACCCATAGTTCGGCAACGCGGTTATTTTATTAAAGGCAAATACGACCAATTTCAACGCAACATTCCCTTTAGTGCTTTTGTGCAAGCCTTCCGAGATTTAATGGATCAATTACTCTCAGAAAGCGACGCTCAGCTAGAACGATGGCAAAGGAAAATTATCAAGGCTCTTGGCGAAAACGGTCAAGTTATTGTAGAAGTGATTCCCGAACTGGAACGAATTATTGGGAAACAACAGCCTGTCTCTGAACTTTCGGGAAGTGCCGCCGAAAATCGTTTCAATTTACTATTTCAAAAATTTATCTCTGTCTTTGCCACCAAAGAACATCCCTTAGTGATTTTTTTGGATGATTTGCAATGGTCAGATTCAGCATCCCTGAAGCTTTTGCAAGTGTTGATGAGTGAAAAAAACAGTCAGAATTTGCTGGTAATTGGGGCATATCGAGATAACGAAGTATCTCCGGCTCATCCATTTATGTTGGCAGTAGCAGAGATAGAAAAATCCCAAGTAACGGTAAATACTATTACCTTGGAACCTCTGAGTCAAGTCGATATTAACGATTTGATAGCAGATACGCTCTCGTGCGAGATCCTTCTTGCTCAGCCATTAACCGAGTTAGTTTATCAAAAAACCAAAGGCAATCCATTTTTTGCCACGCAATTTCTCAGGGCGCTACAGGAAGATGGGCTGATTGCGTTTAACCCCACCCCCCTCCTTACCGAGGGGGGAGAGAAAGGGGTAACAGAGGGGTGGCAGTGCGATATTGCCAAAGTCAAAGCCCTAACTATTACCGATGATGTAGTGGAGTTTATGGCGGTGCAATTGCAGAAGTTGCCACCAGAAACTCAGGATGTGCTGAAGTTGGCTGCGTGCATTGGAGCGCAGTTTGATTTGAATACATTGGCGGTAGTCAGCGAGAAGTCGCCGGAAGAAACTGCTGCGGATTTGTGGAAATCCTTGCAAGAAGGATTCATCTTACCAACGAGTGAAATTTACAAGTTTTATATAGGAAAAGAAGAGCGGAGCACCAGCCCCGCATTGCCAACAACACCCGCTCAATTACCTCACTACAAGTTTCTCCACGATCGGGTTCAGCAAGCTGCTTATTCCTTAATTCCTGATGACCAAAAGCAAGCCACCCATCTCAAAATAGGACAGTTACTTCTTCCCAATTTCTCAGAAGTTGAAAGAGGAGAAGAAGTGTTCGATATTATTAATCATTTTATCCTTAGTTCGGAGCTAATAACGCACCAAGAAGAACGAACAAAGCTTGCTAAAATTAGCCTCTTTGCAGGGCAGAGAGCCAAACTCTCAACAGCGTATGAATCGGCGACAAAATATCTCGCTTTCGGGTTAAGTTTCCTACCCAGAAATAAATGGGAATGTGCCTATAAATTAACATTTACAATGTATTTAGAAAGCCTTGAGTCTGAGTTTTTGGCAGGAAATTTTGAACAAGCTGAAGAGTTGATACAAATCGCTTTTAATTCTGCCCAATTTAGTTTAGATCGAACAAAAATTATTGCAATCCAGCTAACTCATTATCAAAATAAGGCTTTGTATCAAAAGGCGATTCAGGTAGGAATCGAAGGGCTAAAACTGTTAGGCTTAGAACTAGCCATTATGCCAAATGAAGCAGAGTTAGAAGGGATGGCTTTGGAAGTTAAAAAAACCTTAAATCAGCGCGCAGTTGCACGACTAATCGACGCACCACTCCTTGTCGATGAAGAACGCCAGATGCTGATTAAACTGCTAATGAACATGGTACCGCCCACTTACCTAACTAATCAGGAGTTGTTAGTGTTGGTTGTGTTACACATGACCAATCTCTGTTTGCAATACGGGAATACAAATGTGGCGGGTTTTGTTTATGTTTGGTATGGAACAATTCTCTGCCAACGCTTTCAAGACTATGAACTGGGCTATGAGTTTGGACTTTTAGGGTTGAAGGTGAATGAAAAATTTCATAACACCACCCTGAATGGCAAAATTTATATGTCGTTTGGCAACTTTATCAACCATTGGCGCAAGCACGTCAGTTCCAATCTTGTTCTGCAACAAGCTGCTTATCAGGGGGCAATGGAGGTAGGGGATTTTTCTTGGTGTCATCACAGTGCTCTGTTCAGTTTTTGGCAGCAGGCGATCGTCTCAAGCGATATTCACATTTTGCTGGCTCGACATGAAAAGTACATCAGCTTTGCGGAGCGGACTGAGATTACGACAGCATTTGCCCTAATTCTTCAGTGCAAGCTCCTAGAGAATTTGCAAGGGCTAACGATAGGGAAGTATAGCCTTAGCTCTGAAACATTTGATGAAGAGTCGGCGCTAGCAACGTTCAATGAAATTGGCTATGGCTATGGCAGTAGTACATACTATTTCGCTAAAGCCTTTTTGTTTTTCACTTATGGTGAGTATACTAAGGCTTATGAAATGTTAGTAGCCGCGGCAGAGTTTTCTAATGCACTATATGGACAATTTCAACGTGTTCTGCATTGTTTTTATCAGTCTTTGACTGTCTTGCAACTTTATGGGGAAGCACCGGAAAAAAAACCACAAGATTATCAAGAAGTTGTTCAGAATAATCGGCAACAACTTCAAATTTGGGCACACAACTGTCCTGAAAACTGTTTGTCCAAATTTCTGCTTTTAGAGGCGGAGATGGCTCGTGTTGCTGAAGAAAAATGGCCGGCTGCTGAGTTGTACGATCGCGCCATTCAACTGGCTAAAGACAACCAATTCCTCAACGAGGAAGCCTTAGCCCACGAACTCGCCGCTAAATTCTACCTCGGCTGGGGCAAAGAAAAAGTCGCTGCTGGCTATATGCAGGAAGCCTACTATTGTTACGCCCGCTGGGGAGCAAAAGCCAAAACCGATGACCTAGAAAAACGTTATCCCGATCTGCTGCGCCCCATCTTACAACAGTCCGCCCAACCCGTCACTATTTTAGAAACCCTATCCACCCTCACCAATCCCACCTACTCAATTCATTCGAGTACCTACCACACTACCTCAAGCACCTCCATCAACCATGCTCTAGATTTTACGACCCTGCTGCAAATCTCCCAAATGATCTCCAGCACGATCGACCTGGAGGAGTTGCTGCAAATTGTCACCCAAACCATGTTACAAAATTCGGGAGCCGATCGCTGTGCACTGATGCTCTGCCAAGATCAACAATGGCAAGTGCGGGCGATAGCTACGTGGGAAAACATGAGCCTGCAAAAGGAACCCCTAGAGAATAATCCCACCGTTCCTGTTAAATTAATCCAGTATGTCAAAAACACCCTAGCAGCAGTTGTCATCGATCACGCCAAAACTGATCTGCCTGTGATTGACGATTATTTAGACCACCACCAACCAGAGAGTTTGCTGGGTTTGCCAATTCTAAATCAGGGGAATTTGGTCGGCATTTTGTATCTAGAAAATCGGATAACCAGCGGGGTGTTTAGTCGCGATCGCCTCCTAGTGCTGAATTTTCTCTCTAGTCAAGCCGCGATCGCTCTGGAGAATGCCCGTCTCTATCACCAAGTGCAGCAGACTTTGAATGAACTTCAGCAAACTCAGATGCAAATGATCCAAAGTGAAAAGATGTCAGCATTAGGTAATCTAGTGGCGGGGGTTGCCCATGAAATCAACAACCCCGTTGGTTTCATTGCCGGCAACATTAATGAAGCTCATGCTGGAGTCCAAGACTTAATTGATTATTTGCGCCTCTATCAAGAAAAATTTCCGCAATCCGAAGCAGAATTGATTAAGAAAGCCGAGGCAATAGATTTAGATTATCTAGTAGAAGATTTACCCAAAATGTTGAGTTCCATGAAAATAGGATGCGAGCGCATCAAAAACATCAGCACCTCCCTCCGCACTTTCTCTCGCGCCGATACAGCTCATAAAGTTGAGGCCAATATCCACGAAGGTCTCAATAGCACTTTGATGATTTTACGGCATCGCCTGAAAGCGAACGACAAGCATCCTGAAATTAAAATCATTAAAGAGTACGGCAATATTCCCCAAGTCAAATGTTATTTGGGACAATTAAACCAGGTATTTATGAATTTGTTAGCAAATGCGATCGATGCCTTAGAAGAATCAAATCAAGGACGAAGTTTTGCCGAAATTAAAGCCCATCCCAATCACATCACTATTCGGACAAAAGTAGAAAGTGAAAAGGTAAAAATTTCCATCGCCGATAACGGAAAAGGAATGTCAGAAGAAGTGAAAAATCATATCTTCGACCATCTATTTACCACTAAAGATGTGGGCAAAGGAACTGGGTTAGGACTGGCGATCGCACGTCAAATTGTAGAAGAAAAACACGGCGGAAAACTGAGTTGTTTTTCTTCACCTGGAGAAGGAACGGAGTTTGTCCTTGAGATTTTAATTGATTAATGGTTAGTTGTCCCTTGTTAGTTGTCCGTTGTTGACCGATATTATTGAGATCTCTCTTCTCTTCCTCTGCGTTCTCTGCGTTCTCTGCGGTTAAATCCTTCCGATGCAACCGCAATTGATAGGACAACCAACAACTGACAACCAACAACGGACAACTGACTATTGCAGCGGCAAAAATACCGTCATCACCTCGCCCTTTTGGGGCCGCTGGCGAATTACCAACTTCCCGCCAGCAGCCCGAAATAAATTCTTAGTCACGCTCAAATTTAAACTCAAACTTCCTGTCTCCGGCTGCACCATCAACAAAGGCCCGATCGATCGCAAAGGAGCATTCGCACTAGCTGCAAAAGTCGATGCGACATTACCTTCAGGTAGGTGTTCCGATTCCAACTGCAACTTTAACTGATTGCCCGCTAATGTCACCTCCACCTGAATGCGACTTCCGGAAGGCAAAGTTCGAGTAAAATTCTCAATCAAATTAGTTAAAACCTGATCCAGCATCGTCGGATCGCTGACTACCGCCGGCAACTTTTTCGGCACAATCACTTCCAAAGTGTGGTTTCGCACAGTCGCCTGTTTTTGCCAGCGGGGAATGCTATTTTGTAGCACTTCACCGAGGGACATTGCTGTTAGCTGCACGCCAGAATTTTTAGCTTGCGACATTTCCAATTCCACGGCGCGGAAAATTAAACCGAAACGATCGATCTGAGTGGTGCACTCAGCATCAATCATTTCCAAACGATTGACCACCACCGCATCGAGTTTGGGTCGCTTCAGCAGCAGCCGAGTCAGCGTGCGAATGGTAGCCAAAGGAGTGCGGACTTCATGGGCGATCGCCTGTAGCAATTCCACCTCTTTAGTAGCTAGAGGCATGGGAGATTTGCAGTTGATATCTGTAGCCGATAACTTGTGATGTCTATGGTTCAAACCATCATCAATTCTTTCATCCTTTATCCTGCCTGCTTCATCTTTCCCAACCGGCAAATTATGCAACAGCAAGCGGCTGAACTGCATCACTGTTTGATAATTTGGCTCCACAGGCAAAAACTGCTCGAACAGCGCGTCTAATTTAGTAGAATTATTAGTTAATTTGCTAACTGGTAAATTAAAGCTACCGTCAGAATTGGCAAGCAAACATTCGCTTTCTGTCACCCTGCGCCGCAAAACTTCCCAAGCTTTGGCGACTACTTGCGGGTCGAAAGAAAATAGAAAAGCCGGAATTCCGGCAGAATTTTCACCCAAAACCATCACCAGGCTAAAACTAGCAGTTAAAACCAAACAAAACTGCTCATTGGCTAAGGGATCACCACTTGCCAAAGCCAAAGCCGGGGCCGCCGCAGGCACTGAGGTTTGCACATCAGCCGCCGGCATTAAAGCTAAAGTTTGTCTCGCCCGAAAAGACCACAAAGCTGCATCGTTGTCGGGAATACTGGTAAAAATCCAATTGGCAAAGCCGTTGGCCAAAGCGGGGTGAGTCAAAACCGAAGACGGGCCGGACAACACCAATCCCTGACAGGAATTGGAGATTGTCGATCGACAATTTGCTCGATCGGCATTTGTTTTTTGTCCTGCTTTTTGCCGATCGAGCATTTGATTCAAAGCTGCGATCGCCCCGTACCATTCCTGTTCAGCTTTCAGCCGAGAAGCCCCACGGCTTGCAGGACACCGATGGCGGTTGTTTTCTCCCGCCAACTTAGCATCAAAGAGACTGAGGTCATTTTCTTGGCCTTCGGAGGCTAAAATTTCGCTTATTGTCGGTAAAAAGTAAGTATTCACAGTTATAAACCCACCTTCGGAGGCATGAAGGGTGAAGTATTTATGTATAGGAAAGTTCAGGAGTTAGGAGTCAAGCACCAGCACGATCAAAAAATCCCGCATAATTTCTTGCGCCTTCCTCCTAACTCACAGGATATCCACATTTGTCAACTAACGATATTGGCAGAACCGTACCAATAAGTCGCAATCTCCGCGCTTGCGGCGGTATTTTGTACGATCGCCCTGACAAAAGTGCAAAATGAAGTAAGTTAAACACCGTGCTTTCCTTATGCCCACCTCGATCGCCGACTCGAAAAATCTGCTGTCAGACTTAATGGCACGCTACCGTCACCAAGTCGATTATCTGGCAATTCGACTGGAAGAAGCCGAAGGCACCGACATCCTGCTGCGGGGCGAAAAAATTGAAACCCTCAGCGAAGGAGTCTCAATTGGCGGCCAAGTCAGAGCTTGTCACAAAGGCGGCTGGGGCTTTGCCAGTTTTAACCGACTTTCCACCCTCGCCGAAAGAATCGAAGAAGCCATCGCCGCGGCAAAACTGATCGGCGAAGAAGAAACGATCCTGGCCCCAGTCACCCCAGTACAAGACATTTGCTTGCTGCCGCTGACAGGAACAGACCCCCGTCTGGTTCCCCTAATTGACAAAAAGCAATTGTGCGATCGCTACGCGGCTATTCTCCGCAGCATTGACCCCCGCATCGCCACAATCTCCGTGCGCTACGGCGACAGCACCCAGCGCATCATCCTCGCCACCTCCGAAGGCACCATGCTCGAACAAGGTTGGGCAGACATGGAAATGCGCTTTGCCGCCACAGCCCGCAGCGGGGAAACCGTACAAACTGGCCGAGAAACCACTGGTTCCCGCAAAGCTTACGAAGACTTAACCGAGCTTGATGTTCAAGTTCGCAGCGCCGCCCAGCGCGCTGTAGATTCCCTAGCCTTACCCCCCGTCCAAGGCAACACCTACACCGTCGTCATCGACCCAATTTTGACCGGATTATTCGTCCACGAAGCCTTCGGGCATCTTTCCGAAGCGGACATGGCCTACGAAAATCCCGACATTTTGGAAATTATGACCCTCGGCCGCCAGTTCGGTCCCAAAAACTTGCAAATTTTCGATGGTGCAGCGCCAGAGGGACACCGGGGCAGCTATTTTTACGACGATGAAGGGACTCCGGCGACTACTACTCAGTTAATTAAAGACGGCGCTTTAGTCGGGCGGCTGCACTCGCGGGAAACGGCGGGCAAGTTGGGAGAAACGCCTACTGGCAATGCTCGCTGTTTGAATTATCATTATCCGCCGATCGTCCGTATGACGAATACTTGGATCGAACGGGGTGACACGCCAGTTGCTGACTTATTTTCTGGTATCAAGGAAGGAGTTTATGCGCGCAATTGGCAAGGCGGCATGACTAACGGCGAAATGTTTACTTTCAGTGCCGGCGAAGCTTGGATGATCCGCGACGGAAAACTAGACAATCCGGTGCGGGATGTTACTCTTTCGGGTAATGTTTTCAGCACTCTAGCCGATATTGAGGCGATCGGCGACGATTTCTACTGGGATGAATCCGGTGGCTGCGGCAAAGCAGGACAAAGCGGTTTGCCCGTCGGCTGCGGCGGCCCGAGTTTGCGGATTCGCGATGTCGTTGTTGGTGGCGAAGCTGCAGAAGAAGATTAAAGCTGCAAAAGTTTAAAAAAAAAGGTAAAGCGCCAGATTCCTACTCGTGCTTTACCTTTCTTTATTTTTTGAGTGCAACATTTCCCGCCCGTTTGTGGTGTCTGATATTTTGACGATATTGGGCAAAAAAACCGGAATAGCCAAAAATTATGTCTTGAGTCGTCAAATACCGCTGAAAAATCGGTTTTTTGCTACGCAGTACGTAAGTCCCCAATTAATGGCTCGAAATTTTCAATTTTTCTCTTCTTCTCTCAATTTTATATTGTCCCATTCTCCCCCTAATTCCCTGCAATTATCGCTTTTTTCGGCTTTATCTCCCCTGGCCTCGTCCTGGTGGCGTATTATTATCTGGCTCTTTATCGTAAAAGGTCTGAGTGTCGGCTACGGCGGTTAAAATTTCGGGAGCAGAGTTGTCTTGAGCAAAAAAGGTCGATCGAGTTTCTAAGCTTTGAGCGTTAACTGCGGTACCACTCAGTAACAGGCTTGACATCAGGATGGAAGAGTAAACGCGCATCATAAATTTTGGTGTTTGTATTTTCTCCTCCTTGATACGCAGTCTGTACTCTGCTATCAGGATAAAAAAAATAATTGTGGCGAAATCATCAATTAGTAAGTGAGGACACCTGCAATTTTTTTGAGTTTTGGTTAAAAGCGGGTGAAATCCATCATCTAGATCCCTTGTTCGCGGATAATTTCTAGTTATCTGCTACTTACGGGCAACCAGCATAATTCAAGACTATGTTCAAAAAAATCATGCTACTCTTCTATGCTCGTCTTCCCAACCCTGGTAGTTATAAATCATTCCCCAATCTAAAATCTAAAATCTAAAAGGGTATCGCCCCTGGAAACCTCTTGAAACAGTCTCCCAACAAGGAAATAAAACGCCAATTGTAAAGTTTTACTACTTTTATGATTAACTTCATAATTTATTGAGGTGAAGCGGCAACCCTGGGATGAAAGACACAACAAGAGAGTACCGAGGCGCTCCATCCGCAGGTTACATATAAATATCTTGTTGAATGAGATTCCTTAAAGCGGGCAAGGCCTAATTTTCACATTAACTTCATAAATGGTTGCTATTGTATTTTTAAATAAATTGTGAACCTTTGATTTTTTCTGATCTTTTTTGATCTTGCTTTGTGACAAGAGGGCTTACGCGCCACTTTGAAGGAGGAGTCGAAAGCGGTTGGGAAAAAAGCCCGTTGACAAAACCGTGGATTCAATCTCAAATCTCAACTCTCAAATCGAACTGGCGCGCAGAAAGTAAAAAAAACTGGTTTTAAAACTCATATCGCGGATTCAATCTCAAATCTCAACTCTCAACGCGACTGACTTGCACATCTACCTGCAGGAATAGCGAGTCGAGCGTTGACGAGTTGTCCAAAATAACATCAGCTTGTTGACACTTTTGAGCCAGCGGCAACTGGGCGTTAATGCGGGCATTAGCTCGATCGTAATTCAAGCCGTCTCGCTGCATTAGTCGTTCTAACTGCACTTCGGGTGAACAGTACACCACCCAAATTTCGGTACACAAGTCAGTCATGTTAGCTTCAAACAGCAGCGGCACTACCAAAACCAAAGTCAAGGTGTCAGCCGGGGCGCAGAAACCGGCTTTTTTTTCAACAATACTCGGTTCTAGCTTTTGATGAGGGTGAAAAAAGCCGGTTTCTTGAGTCTTTGTACCTAAATTCTGTGTGTCCTGGGATACCGGACTCGATGCAGCAATGCAGCTTTGAGTTTCCTCAACTAATCGGCGGCGCACGTAAGGGTGAATCTGTTGTTCCAACCACTGCCGCTCGTCTGCGTTACAAAAAATAATACTTCCCAACTCTGGCCGATTTAAATTGCCATCCGGGAGCAAAATACTGGCACCGTATCGTTTTACAATAGAGTCAAGTATTGGCGAACCGGGGTTCACAGCTTCGCGGGCGTAAATATCGGCATCTAAAATCGGAAATCCACAGGCATCTCTCAGATAATTAGATATAGCAGTTTTACCGGTGGCGATGCCCCCAGTTAAACCAATCAGACGGACAATTCGATCGCTCATAATTTTCTCTGTTTAAAATTCCTGGGTTTCGACACTTACTGTCAGTCTTTGCTATGTTGGTGACACAATCAAATTTAGACTTAATATTTAAGATTTGTGATCGAGAGTTCGCGTTAGGAAGTGTCAGCATTGGGGTGCGATCGACTCTTTTTTACCTAAAATCTCAATTTTAAACTCGAATCAAGGTCTAGACCGAGGCAAACTTATGAATGCTCAACGTGCTGTGCGGTCGATTCTGGCAGCAATTCCCCTTGCTGGATTTTTGATAGTAGATTTTTTACCCAACCTGGTTTTCCTCAAAGAAAACAGCAGCGGATGGGTACTCGTGGGAATTTATCCCCAATCTCAAATTGCTGCGGCACAATCTATTACTCCAGCCCCAGACGGCACTGGAACCGCTGTCACCGCCCCAGGTACAGGGTCGCCTCCTCGCTACGACATTAAAGGCGGCACTACCTCCAGAGACGGAGCAAATTTGTTCCACAGTTTTACTCGGTTTAATCTGAATCCTGGCGAAACTGCCAATTTCATCTCCAACCCAAGCGTTAAAAATATCCTCGGCCGTGTTGTCGGCGGGGATGCTTCCTTAATTAACGGTTTAATTCAAGTTAGTGGCGGCAATTCTAATTTGTTGCTGATGAATCCCGCAGGGATTATTTTTGGAACGAATGCCCGACTCGATGTGTCCGGGTCTTTTTTTGCTACCACCGCTAGCGGTATCGGTTTTGACAACGGCTGGTTCAACGGTACTGGGGCGATCGACTACGCCGCCCTAGTCGGAACGCCGAATGCTTTTGTTTTTGGCTCACAGCCGGGAAGTATTGTCAATGCCGGTAACTTGGCTGTCGGCACGGGGCAAAATTTGACTTTGCTGGGCGGTACGGTCATCAGTACAGGGAAACTTTCAGCCCCAGGCGGTCAAATTACTGTGGCCGCTGTTCCGGGCGAAAATCTGGTGCGGTTCAGTCAAAACGGACTTTTGCTGAGTTTAGAAGTTTCTCCGGCTGCAGGAGTGTCGGGTTCCGAAGGTGTTCCCTTCTCTCCGCTGACTTTACCTCGGCTGCTTTCGGGTCCCGGCGTGGCTAACGCTACGGGTATAACTACGAACGCTCAAGGTGAAGTCGTACTCACAGGCGGTCAAACAGTGCCTGCAGGTGCTGGAACTGCGCTGGTAGCGGGTGCTGCGGACGTGTCTGCCAGGGGGAGCGCGGGAGGAAGCGTCAACGTGTTGGGTGACAAGGTAGGGCTGGTGGGAGCGAAGATTGAGGCTTCGGGGCCAGACGGCGGCGGAACGGTGCGGATCGGGGGAGATTACCGAGGCGAGGGAACTGTGCCGAATGCCAGGATGACTTACGTGGATGGCAAAAGTTCGATCGCCGCCAACGCAACTGAATCAGGCAACGGCGGCAGAGTTTTTGTCTGGGCTGACAACACAACAGCATTTTTGGGCAGCATTAGCGCAAATGGCGTTTCTGCAACGGCAACCGCAGGTGTTGGCGGGTTTGTGGAAGTTTCGGGCAAGCAAAGATTGATTTTTAACGGTACTGTTGATACCTCTGGGACAAACGGTTTGGGCACTTTGCTGTTAGATCCCGAAAATATTTTAATTACAGATTCCCCAGAAGCTGCGGGCGATGCGGCAATAATTGCCAACAATAATATTTTGTCAACAGGAACAGTACCAGGACAGGAAAACAATTCTGATCCTTCGCTGACAATTTCGGCTACAGCTTTGGAAAGTATGTCGGCGACGGCAAATGTGGTTCTCGAAGCGCTCAATGATATTACAATTGCTGATTTGGCGGACAATCAGTTGAGCTTTCAAGCAACTACTGGTTCGGTAACATTGAGAGCAGATGCCGATCGCAGTGGTGCGGGTGTTTTTTCGATGAATTCTGGAGATACAATTAGCACGGCTGGCGGTGCGATCGCCATTTCGGGAAGTCAAATTACAGCAGGCAATTTGTCGAGTAACGGCGGAAATATTAGTTTGACTAGTCCGGGTTCGACTGTTGCAAACAACATTTCTTCATCCAATCCCAGCAGCGGCAGCAGCGGGAATATTGTGCTCGAAAGCCTGAATGTAACGGCCCAAAAACTTGATGCCAGCGGCCGGGAAGCGACGGGAAATGTAACTGTGACGGCTCGGAATGTTCTCGGAGTTACCTCGATCGCCGGGGGTTCGGGAAACATTACTTTGACGGGTGATGAAATTAATTTTAAAGGCGACAAAAATTCAGTCAGCGGTACTGGCTTTTTGGTACTGCAACCTTGGAGTCCCGGTCAAAATATTGCGATCGGCGGTTCTGGAGATGTCGGTACTAATATTTATTTGAATCTGACGGCAAGCGACCTCGGAAGTTTGGAAAATGGGTTTGCTGGAATTACGATCGGCCGCAGCAACGGTATCGGTTCAATTCTGATTGCCAACGATTTCACATTTTATGATCCGCTAATTATTCAATCGCCAGCGGGTTTGGGAACAATCACTACCACAAATTCTTTGACAGCGGCCGACAATGCCTCAATTACTCTCAAAGCTGACGGCAATATCAGAACCGGAAATATCACTACCAACAATCAGGAAATTCGCATCGCCAGCACCGCAGGCAATGTCACAACCGGTCAGCTACGTACTGGAACTGCCCGCACCATCAACACTTCTGTCAATTCTGCCGAAGATATAGGCAATTCGGCGGGAGATGTTAGTGTTACTGCACAGGGTACGGTGACTGCAGGGGCGATCAACACGAGGGGCGATCGCGCGGGGAATGTGACGCTGACGGGGCGCAATGGAGTCACTGCAGGGGCGATCGAAGCTGGTGGCTCGAAAACACCGGGAGATATTACCCTGACGGGCAACGAAGTGGACTTGACGGGTGACAACAATGCGATCGCCAGTAACGGCAATCTGGTGGTGCAACCGGCTGATCCTAGTCAAAATATTATAATTCAAGGTTCTGGCGATACAGAAGCTCTGAACTTGACTGCTGCTGAATTGAACACTTTTCGGAATGGGTTTGCTTCGATCACTATCGGGCGCGCTGACGGTAGCGGTGCGATCTCGATTGGTTCTCCAACGCCAGATTCAACGCCAAATTCAACGCCACTGGCGTTGACATTTCAAGATCCGACGACGATCCGATCGCCCAATGGCGCAGGCGCGATCGTGGGAACGGGTGCGATCATCGGCACTGATAACGCCATGATCTCTCTGATGGGCGGTACTCTAGCCGTCGGAGACGTTACCTCGATTGCGGGGATTAACATCACTAGCACCCAAGGCAAGTTGACTACTGGTACGGTTTCATCTCGCTCAACTTCCGGGGTGGCGGGCCCTATCAATATTCGCAGCGCCGGTGCGGTAGAAACAGGCAACATCGATGCTTTTGGTGCCAGAGGCGGGGGAGATATTTCGATTGCGGCGCCGGGCCGGATAGTTACAGGGGTGATCAACTCGAGTTCGCAATCGGGAAGTGCCGGTTCGAGCCAAATTATCGGGCAGAAAGATGTTGAAGTTGTTTCGATCAAAGCTCGTGGCAATACGGGTGGCGATGTGGCAATCGAGGCTGGGGGAGCGTTTCGGACTCCGGGAACAGGAACTGCTGCTGAGCGCGCCGAGGTCAGCATTTCTACAGACGGGCTGGCTCAATCGGGTTCACAGACGTTGCTGCAAAGCACTTGCTCGTCTGGAACCTGCACGGTGGCGACTGTTGGGACTGGAAACTCGAAGTCGAACACTGCCACCTCTTCAACTGCGATCGGGCCGCTGGCGATCGTGCCGAGTCCGGCACCAACTACCAGCGTGGAACTGCAAACTACAGACAATTCTCAACAAATTGTGACTCAGGTGATTCTCGGCCCCACAGCCTCTGCGGCAAAGATCAGTACCACAAATGTCTCGCCAGAACCTGCTGCTGCGCCTGTTGAGGCTCAGTCTAACCAGACTGCGGCAGGTCCGGTACTAATGTCGCCGTCGGTGTTAAAAGGCAATTTGGGTACGCCTGTGGCGACAGAAAACGCCAGTGTGGCAACAACTCCACAGAAGCCGGCGAGTGCGGTGACAGCAGAAAGTATGGGGAATCTCAGGGTTCCTGAGATTTCTCGATCAAACTCGATCGCGCAAATAAATCCGATCGACGCAGTGCAGCAAAGGGATAGAACTCAAGGCCGGGAATTTGAACGTTACTTTGGGGGCACTGTCACTGAAAAGTCAGTTACGCAGAAAAGTATTCGAGATACTCTCAACAGCGTCAATCAGTTGACTGGGGTTAAACCCGCCATCCTTTACGTATGGGCAAAAGACAAACATTTAGAACTTGTGTTGTTATTGCCAGACGGCAAAAATGTTTTTAAAAGTGTGCCTGCAAGCCGCGAGACAGTCTTGCAAGTTGCTAAAGAATTCACTAATGCTATCAGAACTCCCAGGAGATTGAATGCTGCTGACTACAAGCAACCTGCCGAGGAACTTTACCAGTGGTTAATTGCACCGCTCCAACCGGAATTGGATGCTAACAAGATTGACACTTTGGCGTTTTCTATGGATGTCGGTTTGCGAACTTTGCCTTTGGCTGCTCTTTACGACGGCAAGCAGTTTTTGGTAGAAAAGTACAGTTTGGGGCTGATTCCGAGTTTGAGTTTAACTGATACTCGCTATGCCGATGTTAAGGGTTCTGAAGTGTTAGCGATGGGTGCATCGAATTTTCCCGCTAAATACGATCAAAATCCATTGCCTGCGGTGCCGTTGGAAATATCGACAATTGTGGGCAAGATTTGGCCAGGTTCGTCTTTTCTCAATGAAGCTTTTACTTTGGCAAATTTGAAGCAGAAGCGCAATCAATCGCAATACAAAATTATTCATTTAGCTACTCACGGCGATTTTCAACCTGGGGGTGCCCAAAATTCTTACATTCAGTTTTGGGATACTAAGTTGCGGTTGAATCAGTTGGATCAGTTGAAGTTATCTAACCCGCAGGTGGAGTTGTTGGTTTTGAGTGCGTGTACTACGGCGGTGGGAGACGAACAAGCTGAGTTGGGGTTTGCGGGGTTGGCGGTGCACGCGGGGGTAAAATCGGCTTTGGCGAGTTTGTGGTATGTCAGCGATGTCGGTACTTTGGGGCTGATGACTGAGTTTTACCAGCAGTTGCGTACAGCGCCGATTAAGGCGGAGGCTTTGCGGCAAGCGCAGTTGGCGATGTTGCGGGGTGAAGTGCGGTTGCAAGATGGTTATTTGGTACGATCAGGCAACAATCAAGCTCTGCCTTTGCCGTCGGAGTTGGCCGCCAGGGGCGATCGAAATTTGTCGCATCCTTATTATTGGGCTGCTTTTACAATGATCGGTTCGCCGTGGTAATTCTGAAGGAACAGGGTGCGATCGGCCAAAAAACCGGGAGAGAACAAGTCGCAAAACTCGGAGGATGGGAATACCTAAAAAAGTGCGGTAACTCACACTAGAGACCGCGATCTCAACATCTAAAAGGGGATAAAATGGCACAATAAAAATAAAAAAAACTCGACTCCTAGCGCCAGAAATATTGATCGTATAAACTCTTTACTAAAAACATTTAGTTCAAATAAAGTATGATAATTCGATAAAAAAATTTCGATTACGCAACAACAATCGCTCTTGATTATCAAGCCATAACGCTCGGCGCTGAGAATAAACTAATCGGGACCAACGCTTTCTCCGTTTTTCTCTAGCATTATTAAAAAAAATCATACGGCTCTAATGATGGATTAGAGGTAATAGAGCCAATCTTTTGGAAGTAGAGACAAAAACGATTGGTTTCTAACGGACGGCTGATTTGGGAAATCAACTGCCTCTCACCAGGTTGTCTAATTATATTAGTTCGTGATCGTCTCGACGATAAACATGAACACAGTTGCGACCTTTGCCTTTGGCAGCATAACAAGCTGCATCAGCCGCCCCCATAACCTCCATCAAATCAGGGCTGTCTTGGTTAATGGCAACAACTCCAATACTGACCCCGATGATAAAGGTTTTGCTATCCCAAATAAACCGAAACTGATGCACTAGGTCTTTGAGATTTTCCGCAATTAGAGCGGCTTTAGAGAGGGGACATTTAGTAAGTAAAAGACCAAATTCATCACCTCCCAAGCGAGCCAGTGTGTCATTAGCGCGGACTCCATTTTTTAAAAGTGTAGTGATTTGGCGCAGTAGCTCATCGCCAGCAATATGACCAGCGGTATCGTTAACGACTTTGAACTTATCTAAATCTAAATAACAGAGAGCGTGCTGCTGATTGCTATCTTGAATAGAAGCGATCGCCTCTATTAGTCGCTGCTCAAATTCTCGACGGTTGATTAAACCCGTCAGAGCATCGTGACTGGCTTGCCAAGAGAGTTGACGAGCAAGATTGCGCGCTTCGGTAACATCATGAAAGACGATGACTGCCCCGATAATTTGACCTTGGCAGTCTCGAATCGGTGCTGCTGAGTGTTCAATGGCATACTCCGTCCCATCGCGCGCAATCAGTTTAGTATGGTTAGCTAAGCCCACAATTCGCTTCTCCAACAGAGCCTTGTCGATCGGATTCTCTACTGGCTTTCGCGTTACTTCATTGACAATTTCAAAGACTGTAGACAGGGGTAGTCCCTGAGCCTCATGAGCCTTCCAGCCTGTTAGTTGCTCAGCGATAGGATTGAAAAATCGCACATTACCTTGAGCATTGGTAGTAATAACTGCATCACCAATCGATTGGAGAGTCACTTGAGCGAGTTCTTTTTCGGCAAAGAGGGACGCTTCGAGACGTTGGCGTTCTTCGATTTCTCTCAAGAGACGTAAATTCTGCTCTTGGAGGCTTTGTTGCAGGGTGCATCTCAGTTTTGCAAATACATCAAGTGGAAAGTTGACCATTGAGATAAGCACAGCGCAGAGAAAGGATAGA
>NZ_JAUBPW010000131.1:0-6207 GCF_036700965.1 Microcoleus sp. Pol8_D6
CATTCTCTCCTGGCGCGGTGGCTCTAGTTCTTCTTTTGCCACCGTTCTCATCTTTGGTTAGTCTAAACTACAGTTAAGTGGACTTTCGCTTTGAGGCAGGGGTTTCAACCCCTGCCGGAATCTGGCAACAAATGCAAGACATCAGTTCGATCGCATTAATGCGTATATTGGAATTTTCCGGTTGTAGACTAGAGTCAGGAGTCCTTCATTCTGCCGGAGTTATATTAATGCCAATTAATCGTCTGTCTGATATACAAGAAAACTTGGAAGATCTGCAAGAGCAATTGGTGGGCAAGCAGAAGGCTCTAAATTTAGCACCGCAAGAAGAAAAGATCCGAATTAAACAGCAAATCCGAGAGCTACGCAAGGAGATTCGGGAGCAGGAAGATGATTATTGGCAGGTTATCGCTCAGCAAACGAAAACGGTGGAAATTCCCGAACATGAGGCTGAGATTATTGTTGCCGAGATTGTCGAAGAAGTTGGGCAAATTGAAGTGCAGGGACAGTATTCAGATGAAGTGCTTCAGATTTTGCAGGAGATTCGGGACAAGCTAAACCAACCGGGAGCGACAGCGGCCGCGAAACTTAAAGGCGTAATCTCAAGCATTCCGCCGTTTGTGGGAATTTCCTACGAGGCTGAATTGGATACAGAGAATTTTTTCCAGCAGCATTTCCCAACGTTTCGGAAATTGATTAAGGTATTAGCAAAAAAGCCCTAGACCTGGAGCGAAAAACACCGAATCCAGGTTTCACAAGTTTTTACCAACTATACGATATTCCCTCGGAACTCGGTTCAAAAAACTTTGTCGGACGGGATGAGGAAATGCAGCAGTTGCACGCATTGTTGCAGGATGGGAGCCGCGTTGCCATTGCCGCTGCGTCGGGAATGGGCGGCATCGGCAAGACAGAATTGGCATGGCAGTATGCAAACTTTCACCGCGAACACAACACCTATCCAGCGGGGATTTGGTGGGTGTTTGTCCGGGACAACGATTTAGCGCCGCAGGTGTTGCAAAAAGCGCTGCGAATGGGAATTCAGCCGCCGGATACTCTCGACAATCTGGAGGAACGGTTGCAGTTTTGCTACGAAGAGTGGGCAAAACAAACCTCTGGCAATGCTCTGCTGGTATTGGATGATGTCAACGATTACCGGGCGGTGCAGCGGTTGCTGCCGAGAAATCCCCGCTTTAAAGTGTTGCTGACTGCGCGACAGCGACTGGAAGAAAAAACCTTGCAGCGATTGGATTTAAAGAAGCTCAGACCCTTGGATGCTTTCAAGTTACTGTATGAAGTTAGTCAGGCAGAGACTCGCATTGTTCAGGAACAGATTGTTGCTGAGAAATTGTGTGCTTGGTTGGAGTATTTGCCCTTGGGGATTGAACTGGTGGCAACCTTTCTCAAGGTAGAGCCAGATGTGTCGGTAGCAGAGTTATTGGCACAGTTGCAGCAAAAGCTGTTGCAGGATGAGGTGCTGACTCCTGTAGCGGCGGCTTTTGAGTTAAGTTGGGTGCAGTTAAATGCTGCCGAACAGCAGTTGGCGGTATTGCTGAGTGTATTTGCTTTGGCTCCGATGCCTTGGCAGTTGGTGGAGTCAGTGGTCGTAGTTTGTAGAGTAGAAGCCCCAAAGCAAAACTGGCTGAAGAAATTGTTGGTGGTGTGGGGAAAGGTGCAAGCACCCCAGCAGTGGTGTTTGCTACTGGACGATCGGGTTTTGAGCCAGAGTCGGCGGCGTTTAGTGGAGTTGAGTTTGCTGGGGCGGGTGGAGCAAAAGCAGTATCAACTTCATGCTTTGATTCGGGAGTTTTTTGCGGCCAAATTGCAGGGGCGCGCCGATGCTGAGATTTTGCGGAGCAACTTTGCAGTGGTGCTGACAGCGGTGGCGAAGACGATTTCGTATCCGGTGACACTGGAGGTGCAGGAACGGGTGAAGGAGGCGCTACCCCATTTGGAGGTGGTGGCGGAGCAATGGTCGCATTTGCTGGAAGATAGCACTGATGCTATGCGGTCTTTCACGGTCTTAGCGTGGGTTGCCGAGGAACAGAGTTTGTGGCCAGAAGCGGAGAAATGGTTGAAAGCTTGCCTCCAAATGACAGAGAAACGCTACGGAGTTGACCATCCCGATACGGCAACGAGTTTGAACAATCTGGCAGAGCTATACCGTGCAATGGGACGCTACCCGGAATCAGAACCCTTGTATGTGCGATCGCTCTCGATCTGCGAGCAAAAGCTCGGAGTTGACCATCCCAATACGGCTAGGAGTTTGAACAATCTGGCATTGCTGTACTGTGCAATGGGACGCTACCCGGAGGCAGAACCCCTGTATGTGCGATCGCTCTCTATTTACCAGCAGCAGCTCGGAGCCGACCATCCCTCTACGGCAAGTAGTTTGAACAATCTGGCAGAGCTGTACCGTGCAATGGGACGCTACCCGGAGGCAGAACCCCTGTATGTGCGATCGCTCTCGATCCGCCAGCAGCAGCTCGGAGTTGACAATCCCGATACGGCAACGAGTTTGAACAATCTGGCATTGCTGTACCATGTAATGGGTCGCTACCCGGAAGCAGAACCCTTGTATGTGCGATCGCTCTCTATATTTGAGCAGCAGCTCGGAGCCGACCATCCCGATACGGCAGGTAGTTTGAGTAATCTGGCATTGCTGTACCATACTATGGGTCGCTACCCAGAGGCAGAACCGCTTTACCTGGGAGCATTAGAAATCTTTTTCAACCGATTAGGAGAGAATCATCCCAACACCCAAAAAGTTTGGAGCAATTTCATTGATTGTCTCCAGCAGGCGATATCAACGGGTCAAGACTCGCAGCTTTCCCAGCATCCAGCAACGCAAGCACTGCTTCAGCAACTTCGGGAGACGGAGTAGGTGTTGCTGCTAGAGCGATTGTTGGCAATTTCCTAAAAAACTTACGCATGGGGCCCAGAAACCGGGTTTTTTCGAGAATACTTCGTTACAGCCCGCAGATAAGGCAAAAAACCCGGTTTCTCTGACGAAGCGCATAAGTCCCGATCGCATTAAAAAGAGATAAGTTGCGATTTTTCGTTTGGTGGGGGCGGGTTTTTGAGATTGTCTATCTGTGTCATAAAGGGTTGGAAAAACCCGCCGCTACAGGTCGATCGAGGATGTGCGATATGTCAGATTTTACGGTTAATTCCCCTACTTCATCTCATATCCAAACAAATTCGGATCGACTTCACCCAAATTCAAATCTGCCAAACCATACTCAGCCCAACGCCTTTCTACCATCGCCGCCACATCAGGATCAGACTCCAAAACTTCACCCCATTCGTGATCGCTTTCCGGCGGCATCTTCGTAGTAGCATCAATCCCCATTCTGCCTCCCAAACCAATCTTTTCACTGGCAAAATCTAACGTATCAAAAGGCGTATTCGGCAGAATAAATACGTCTCGAACCGGATCGACTTTAGAACTAATTGCCCAAACTACTTGACGCGGGTCGCGAATGTTGATACTTTTATCCACAACAATCACAAACTTAGTGTAAGTAAACTGCGGTAAAGCACTCCAAAATGCTAAAGCAGCCCGGCGCGCTTGACCGGGATATGCTTTATCAATCGAGATAATTGCCGCTTTATAACTCAGCGCTTCCATCGGTAAGAAGAAATCGACAATTTCCGATACTTGCTGCCGCAAAATAGGCGTATAAATACGGTTAAGCGCGATCGCCATCATTGCTTCTTCTTTCGGCGGCCGCCCGCTAAATGTGGTCAGATAAATCGGGTCTTTCCGGTGCGTCATGCAGTTGAATCGCACCAGCGGCGAATCTTCCACGCCGCCGTAATAACCCATGTGATCGCCGAAGGGCCCGTCGGGCAGAACTTCGCCGGGGGTAATCGTTCCTTCTAATACGATTTCCGAGTCCGCCGGTACTTCCAAATCTACGGTTTTGCACTTCGCCAATTGCACGCCGGAACCGCCGTAAAGTCCGGCAAATAACCATTCCGATAAATCTACAGGAATTGGCGTTGCAGCGGCGAGAATAATCAGGGGATCGACTCCAAGGGCGATCGCAACTTCCAATTTTTTACCAGCCTGCGCCGCTTTCCGCAAGTGCCGTGCCCCGCCCCGCACCGATAACCAGTGTACAGTCATCGTATTTTTTGACTGCAACTGCAACCGATAAACCCCCACATTCGGCGTACCCGTTTCGCAATCTTTGGTAATTACCAAACCCAGGGTGATAATTTTGCCCGCATCTCCCGGATAAGGGCGAATCATCGGGATTTTGTTCAAATCCAGCCCTTCTCCCTCAATTACTACTTGCTGACAAGCTGGGAAAAAGTCGCGGCCCGGTTTGGCTTTCACTACGTCGAACAGGACTTTGCCGAATTCTATGGCTTGCGAAATCTTTTTCGGCGGTTTTGGCTGTTGTAGCATTCCCAGTTTTTTGCCGAGCTCTTCTAGTTCGATCGGCTTTTCCATGTTCATCGCCCAACAAACGCGCTCTTCTGTACCCAACAGGTTAATGGCGACGGGGAATTCGGCCCCTTTGACGTTTTCAAACAGCAATCCGGGGCCGCCTTTTTGCAGCATTTGGTTGGAAATTTCGGCAATTTCGAGGTCGGAATCGACTAAGGCGCTAATTCGGCGCAGTTGTCCCCGTTCTTCGAGTAGTTTTAGGAATCCCCGCAAGTCTCTAGCCATTTTTTTTAAGAATTGTTAACGTTCTTTTGTTATTATGAGCCGATCTACTGCCACAATTTACTCTTGAACCGCTTAAAGAATATCTATTTAACGAACCGCGAAGACACAAAGAGCGCGTTCGGCGAAGCCGTTCCCGTTCCCCGCAGGAGTTCCCGAAGGGTAGGGTAGGAAGAGAAAGAAGAAGATAGGTAATGTCTTGTTCGGTTCGGGAGTAGGCTGCATAATGGGTTAATGAAATGTCCTCGATGCGAATCTGACCAAGTTCGTAAAAACGGCCGTCCCAACGGTCATCAGCGGTATCTTTGCAAAGCTTGCCGCAAACAATTTTTTGAGTCCGCCGGTTTGCCGTCTTTCAGTCGCAAATGCACCGAAACAGGGTTAAGCGAAGCTATCCCGAAGGAAATCGCCCCTGCAACCACCACAGAGTCAGGCGGGATTTCGATTTTGCTGTTGGATGCCGAAAATTTGAAACTTAAGGTTAATACAGAACAATTCTTAGCCAGTTTGTGCGACTATCCCCTGCAAGTTAAAATTGCTTTTGCTAACTGGAAAAACCTGAGTATGGGCAAGCTGGATGCTGAACTTTACGATCGCGGTTACGAACTGATTCACGTTCCGGGCGGTGCTAATAGTGCTGATGGTAAAATGATTGCTTTTGGCGCTGCTATTTTATATCGATATCGAGATGTGCGACAAGTTTTTGTCTGTTCTTCGGATGGTTTGTTAAATCACCTTTGCAATCAGTTGCAAAATCAGGGATTGACTGTGTTTCGGGTGCGACGACAAAATGCTGTTTTGTCTGTTGAAAATCTTCGGACTGGTGATACTAATCACTATTCTTGCAAAAGGGAACAAGAAGTCCCTAGTTTGGAAGAATTGGCTAATCAAATTGGTGACTTTTTGAAGGCGGAACACAAATCTATTGATGAGCGGATAGCTCGATTTTCTAGTGTGGCTGAGCTTTTTCAAGAGCGGCGTACTGTGGCTTTCAATTCTACAACTCCCCATGTAGCAGCACTGTCGGAATCAGGAGAAAACGAAGTGACCCCGGTGGCTGAAGTATCTTTGGATTCTGTTGCTACAAATCACAATTTGCTAGAAATAATTCCCGCTCTCAATTCCAATCCTATTGAGTCGCTGGGTGTTTTAAAAAGTATACTTGTGGAAATAATTGAAACTGCCCAACTGGAGTTAAAAGAGGAGTATATTCCTGTAGCAAAAATTAAGAAAGATTTTTTTGCAAAATATCAGTTTCATGCTGATTTAATTGTAAAACAATTTTTGGGTAATACTTCTAGTCTAATCAAATTATTCCAGTCCGCATCGGCGGATTTTAAAGTAAAATTAATCGGGAGCGAACATCAAGTGGCAATCATGCCAAAGATTGAAAGTTCAGAAGAAGGATAATAATTATCAAGTGGCTCTCGCACAGCCAGCTTCCTGACTTATTTAATATAGCAGTCGCCAAGGCGGTTAAGACGTATACTGGAAGTAATCCGGAATCATGCGATCGCGAAACCCATGCCCAA
>NZ_JAUBPW010000017.1:0-98772 GCF_036700965.1 Microcoleus sp. Pol8_D6
TCTTGGTAATTTACTTTCATACAATCGTCCTTTTGCTAGAAGTGCTATTGTAGCATATTTTTGGAGAAGTGGTATAAGTCCTGAATGAACTGAAGAATCTCGCCCTTTGGGCAACGCGCTGACTTCGTTGCGCTTGACTCATGACAAGTAAGCGTTTGGAGTCAAGCGCTCGCGGGGACATGATATGAGCAACGGCTAATCAAAAAAAAGAATAGCCAGAACTCCGCAGGAGTTAAAGTGCTGCGGGGATCTCAGGCGCGATCGCATTTTAGGTTGAGTTAATTTGATTTACTTAATAGCCGATCGCCCAATCTAAAATTTATCTAAAAGTTAAAAGGTAAAAAATTAATTTTTTACCTTTTAACTCTCGATTTTCAAATTGCCCGTTACTGAACAAACTTCTTGAATGCCAGAGTCACGTTGTGACCGCCAAATCCAAAGGAATTCGACAGCGCCACATCAACTTTTAGAGCGCGGCTTGTATGAGGAACATAGTCCAAATCGCACTCAGGATCGGGATTTTCCAGATTAATTGTCGGCGGGATTTTGTCATTGGCGATCGCCATTACCGTCGCCACCGCCTCAATTCCCCCAGAACCGCCCAAAAGATGGCCGGTCATCGACTTGGTAGAACTAATTGCTACTTTGTAAGCATGGTCTCCCAAAGTCTTTTTAATCGCTTTCGTTTCCGTAGAATCGTTGGGAAGCGTGCTCGTGCCGTGAGCGTTGATATAGCTCACCATATCCGGCGTCAAACCCCCATCCTTGAGCGCTAAAGCCATCGCCCGCGACGCACCTTCCCCCCCCGGTACCGGAGAAGTCATGTGATACGCATCGCAAGTTAAACCGTAGCCGACGATTTCTGCGTAAATCTTCGCGCCACGCGCCAGAGCGTGTTCCATTTCTTCTAGAATCAGAATGCCAGCACCTTCGCCGACGACAAAACCATCACGATCGCGATCGAACGGACGGCAAGCATGAGTCGGGTCATCGTTGCGAGTCGAAAGCGCCCTCGCCGCAGCAAAACCAGCCACGCACAAAGGTGTCACCGCAGCTTCTGTACCGCCACAAATCATGGCTTGGGCGTAACCCCCCTGAACTAAGCGAAACGCATCGCCCACGGCATTTGACCCGGCAGCGCAGGCCGTCACCGTGCAAGAGTTTGGCCCCTTAGCACCCGTTTGAATTGCCGTCAGACCCGCGGCCATATTCGCAATCATCATGGGGATCATAAACGGGCTGCATCGATCGGGGCCGCGAGTCAGATATATCTCTTGCTGATCTTCCAAAACCTTTAAGCCACCAATGCCAGTGCCAAGAATGACACCCACCTGTTCTGCGTTCAGGTCATTAATCTCCAACTTTGCATCAGCAACAGCTTGTTTGCTCGCTGACACCCCAAATTGAGCAAAGCGATCCATCCGCTTTGCTTCCTTGCGCTCTAAATAGTCGTGTGGGTCGAAACCCTTCACCTCTGCGGCAAAGCGGCAGTCGTGCCGCGACGGGTCGAATAAGGTGATCGGGCCTATACCATTCTTCCCGGCAAGCAACCCGTCCCAATATTCGGACAAGGTATTGCCGATCGGTGTAATCGCGCCGAGACCCGTGATAACAACGCGCTTACGCTCTAAATTTGTCATGATTTCAGTTTCAAAAAATTAAACACCCAGAACGCAGAACTAAAGAGGAGTTTCCAGTTTTATAACTTCTCTCCTCTTAGGGGAAAAGACAGGTATTTTATGCTTTTGGAGCTGCAAGTTGGCTGCTGATGTAATCTACACAAGCTTGAACCGTAGTAATTCCTTCGGCTGCTTCGTCGGGAATTTCAATATCAAACTCTTCTTCCAAGGCCATTACCAGCTCTACTGTATCTAAGGAATCTGCTCCTAAATCATTAGCAAAGTTGGCTTCAGGCTTGACTTCGCTCAGCTCGACTTCCAGTTGCTCTTTCACAATTTTCTGGACTCTAGCAAAAATGTCGTCTTGGCTCATAACATCGTGTCCTCATTGGTTGCTGCGTATCTAATCTTATCCGAAAGGGGGATCTTCGGGGAAAAGGCTTGCCACTTTTCTAACTGACCCTTTGTCTAGGGAGTGGGCCGTGGGCATTAGGCATGGGTGTCAAGTTAAGGACTGTTGCGGACGTGTGATCGCTTTTATGAATAGTCCTGGACGCATAAACTCTATTTGACGGTGTACACCCCACCTTAACCGCTACAAATAGTGTTGGAAAGCAATTTTTGCGTCCAGGACTGCCCAGAAAAACTGGGATTACCGATCGCCGCATTCATTACCATCAAGTCTTTTGGGCATCGATGCGATAAGATTAGATCGCTCCTCTAAGAATCTCCACAGGTCGAAGCTTGGTAGCGTGTGATAGGCAGCGACCATTATCTAGTCAAGGTAGCCGTTACATCAATGGCTAATTTTGAGCAAATCGAGATTATTAGAGCTGTGTCAACTCTACTCGATGTCCATCTGGGTCTGCCACGACTGCACGTCGTCCCCAAGCTGAATCTGCAGGAGGTGAAACAATTGAAGCACCATGCTTTTTGAGTTCACAGACAACCGCATCTACACAAGCCACTTGAAATCCCAGCCGAGTTGCCGTCGTTGGTAATGTTCCAGCAGTACACGGATAAATCTCAAAGGTGATACAGCCTACCTCACTAGCAAAATGCTCTAAACCATTGCCATGCTGCTGTTTGATGAAATACAGACCCAGCCTTTGATAGAACAAAGTAGCTTGTTCAATGTTACCTGAGCGAATGACAACAAGATTCAGTTGGACTTTACTCATTGCTTTTATCAGTTTCTGGACATGATTCATCGTGACGCAAGACTCGAACCATTTCTGCACCAGGATGTTTGAACAACACATCAAACTCACTATTGGGCATTCTCAAGCTTTCAGGAACGAAATAAGTCTGTATGGGTTCTGTTAACACTAACCCATGCCCAGGCAGCAAAATAACGGTAATTTCACCACCACGCAAGCATCCTAAAACTCGTGCTTGAACACGCACATAAAAGAATGGATTGTCTTCTAAATGCTGCATTACAAGATGCTTAACTAGAGGCAAGAAATGCGGTACAAAGGTTGAAATGAGCGACAGAAATAACTTTCGTTATCATCCAAAAAATCACAATGCTGTCCCCTCCAATGTTATCACATCAAGTATTCTGATCCAGTCTCTTCATTGGTGCCTAAGCGTGTGCAAGAACTTTTAGAATAAGCCGAGTTTCAGGTAAACTTCGATGGTTGTCTGCAGATCGCAATCTGAGTCCAGAAATCATCAGCGAGGCAATTTTCCCAAAAGTGCCTCAAGTGGATTCTAGATCGATCGCCCCGCCACCAACATAAAAAATGCGTCTTCATCGATAATTGTCTAAAACTAGGTAAGGATATGGAGAACGGAAACGAAGCAGGAAGCATCCCAGCTTCGATCGCCCTCCTTTTTTGTCCCTTTCCTTGTGTCCCCAGCAGAAACGATTATGCCATCCCAAAATCTGAAATATGCTTATTTTCCCGGTTGCGTTGCCCAAGGGGCGGCCCGCGAACTTTACCTGTCTACAATGGCGCTCACTCAAGCGTTGGGGATTGAACTGGTGGAACTCAAAAAAGCTTCCTGCTGCGGTTCTGGCACTTTCAAGGAAGATTCGCAGTTACTCGAAGATACTGTCAACGCTCGCAATATTGCTTTGGCTGAGGAACTGAATCTGCCTTTGCTGACGCATTGCAGCACTTGTCAAGGGGTAATCGGTCATGTGGACGATCGCCTCAAGGAATCTCAGAAAACCGATCCCAACTACATAGAGAAAATCAACGGTTTACTCGACAAACAAGGCTGTTCGCCTTATCAAGGCAGTACCGAGGTGAAACATCTGTTGTGGGCGATCGTTGCCGATTACGGTTTGGAGGAAGTGCAGAAGCGAGTCACCCGAAAGCTTTCGGGCTTGAAGTGCGCGTCTTTCTACGGGTGCTATCTGCTGCGAGCTCAGGATAAGCTGCTTTACGATGACCCCCACCAACCGGAATCGATGGAAAATGTGTTTCGGGCGATCGGGGCAACTCCGGTTTACTATCGAGGGCGGACGCAGTGCTGTGGCTGGCCGTTGGCAAGTTATGCCACTAACCAATCTTTTCAGATGGCAGGCAAACATATTCAAGATGCTCTTGACAATGGCGCTGATTGTATGGTAACGCCTTGTCCGCTTTGTCATTTAAATTTGGATTCGCGGCAGCCGGAGGTGGAAAAAGTAATCGGACGCAAATTGGGTTTGCCGGTGCTGCATTTACCGCAGTTGGTAGCTTTGGCTTTGGGTGTGGAGCCGAAAAAACTAGGACTCGATCGACATATTGTTTCAACTAAGCCCGTGTTAGAAAAATTAGGCTTGTAGTCGATCGATTTGCAGCAGTTTGCAGCAAGCCCTAATTATCAAAAATTTTGCAACAGTTGGTATAGGGGCTAGTTCACCCAAATCCTTGCTAAAAGCCAAAATATCACACAACAAGTCCTTACAACTGTTGCACAACTTTGGGAATTTGGCATAAAGACTTGAGTTTTTTCTCAAATCAAATCCGGTTAGATCGGAATTATACAGAGTCCGCGAGCCGAAAGCTTGATCGGGCTCATACATTTTTGAGTTAATAGAAGATACGGATCAAAAAAACAGTATACTATTATACAAAATAGTTATTAAGACTTCCTAACTTCCTAGTTAGAGGCAAGGAAAAAGCAATGACACGAAACCCAGTAAATCTCACACGTTCGGTATTGCTATGGGCAATGCTAGGAATAATTTGTGGTTTGTTTGCTGCCACTTATTGGATATTTTTGTCTTACCTAATGCTGGGATTTGAATATTTTAGTGGAGTTTCTCTACTAATTATTATGCCCCTTGCTGGTTTGCTCATCGGTTTGCTCATTCATTGGCTGGGAAATCCTGGCGAAATAGGGTTGATTATTGACAATATTCATCTCAATGGCGGGCGGTTACCAATGAACGAGAATCCTTCGATGATTCTGTCGTCGCTAATCAGTATTGCCAGTGGAGGGAGTGCTGGCCCAGAAGCACCAATGGTGCAAGTAACAGGTTCAATTGGTACGTGGTTGGCAGATCGCTTTCAATTGCGTGGAGAGGCACTACGAACTTTGAGTATTGCTGGCATGGCATCGGGTTTTACAGTTTTGTTCGGCGCTCCTTTGGGTGGTACTTTTTTTGCTTTAGAAATCCTGCATCATCAGAATGTTGTGGAGTATTTTGAAGCAATATTACCTGCAGTCGTGGCAAGTTGTACAAGTTACACCATTTTTGTAGCAATTACCCAGCTAGGAATTGGTCCTACCTGGCATTTTCCTCAATACAATGTGGACAGCCTTTATGACTTGGGCGCAGCGATTGCTTATGGAATCGTAGGTGCGATCATGGGGTGGCTTTTTATCGCTGTATTTCGCAGTGTTGGTCGCTTGTTTGATTCGATACCCAGTCCCATATATGTGCGAACTACTTTAGCTGGGCTAGCACTTGGTGTTTTATCAGCTTTATTTCCACTCACTCGTTTCTTTGGTGAACATCAAATTGAAAAAATTGTTGAGGGCAACTTTTCTTTGGGCGTTGTATTAACTTTAGTTATTGCTAAAGTGTTTGCCATTAGTACGACCGTAAATGGAGGCTGGCGGGGGGGAATTATCATCCCACTGTTTTTTATAGGAGCCTGTTTAGGAAAGGCAATCGCTATCATTAATCCCGCATCAAACGAGACTTTGGCAATGATTTGTGTAATGGCTGCTCTGAATTCAACAGTTACTAGAACTCCAATTAGTACAACTCTGCTACTCGCCAAGTTGACAGGATTGAGCACTTTTACACCGATTCTATTCGCTAGTCTCGTGGGTTTCTTCTTGGCTCCCCGATCTCCCTTCATTACCTCACAGCGTAAAATTGATTAACAAACGCCTAGAAATCCTCTAATAGCTCCGTGTAGCGGCGAAAAATACGTGCATTTTGCGAGTGCCGAGTCTAAAGGCTTCTGCCATTACAAATGCACCAATGGCATCAAACAACATCTAGCCGTTGATACCAGTCAGCCTGCCGTTTTTGAACCATTGCACAAAAGCCAGTGGGGCCGATGACTGTGGCTTGATTGAAACGTTGAGTCATAACCTCGATTATTTTCACACTCGGGCCCGTCAATATTCCGCAGATTACCATTCTGCAAGGGTAAGGGGTATCACCCGGATAAGATCATCGCAGTTTGGTCAAGAACTTTGAGCCCACTCTCACCAATCCTACTGCCAAACTCAATTTGTATTTCATCAGGGTGATGCTGAAACGGTTGGCAAATGAATAAATCCCCAATGGGTTCTATCAGAGTCCCAGCGTGAATAACTGTGAAGTTTTGTCGCTTTTTCGCGAAGTGCTTCCAGTCACTGCGGTAGACTAACCTTTAATTCTCTGTGCAGGCTATAGCGGTGGCACCTCGCCGTCAAATCTGTTCACTCGCAGAGGCAGCAAATTTTTAGTGACTCGTTGGGAGCCTTTATTCAATGTCTCATTCAGTCAAAATTTACGATACTTGCATCGGCTGCACTCAATGCGTCCGCGCTTGTCCGACTGACGTTTTGGAGATGGTGCCCTGGGATGGCTGCAAAGCAGCTCAGATTGCCTCATCTCCCCGCACCGAAGACTGTGTAGGCTGCAAGCGTTGCGAAACTGCTTGCCCCACCGATTTTCTGAGCATCCGGGTTTACCTGGGAGCAGAAACCACTCGCAGTATGGGTCTAGCCTACTAAATATCGATCGACACACTGATCGAATTACGGGTACAAAAGAGGGGGCAATTTAATCGCCCCCTCTTTTTTGTCGCGGAATCTGCATTCTGGGGCCGGAAGAAGGTAAAAATGATAAAACTTGAGTTTTATTGCGATCGCTAAGCAGGAGTAGTACGTTAAATGTGCGGAATCGTTGGCTATATCGGCACGCAAGCAGCAAGCGAGATTTTGCTAGCAGGATTAGAGAAACTAGAATACCGGGGCTACGATTCAGCGGGCCTCGCTACCATCTCGGAAGGACAAATTACCTGCATCCGAGCCAAGGGCAAATTGCACAACCTCCGGGAAAAGCTAGCAGAGATAGACTCTCCGGCTCCCATCGGCATCGGACACACCCGCTGGGCAACTCACGGCAAACCAGAGGAATATAACGCTCACCCTCACCTGGATAATAGCGGGCGAATTGCGGTAGTTCAAAATGGAATTGTCGAAAATTATCGCGATTTGCGGCAAGAATTGAAAGCAAAGGGACATAACTTTGTCTCGGATACCGATACAGAAGTTATTCCTCATTTAATAGCTGAGTTTTTTGCAGAAGCAAAAAGGGAGAACGAAGGAGAAAAAGAGAAAAAACCCCAAAAAATTGCTGATTTGTCCTTTTTGGAAGTCGTTGCTAAGGTGGTAAATAGGTTAGAAGGAGCCTTTGCGATCGCCGTTATTTGCGCCGATTTTCCCGACGAAATAATTGTCGCCAGACAGCAAGCTCCTTTGGTGATTGGCTTTGGTGCAGGCGAATTTTTCTGCGCTTCCGACACGCCGGCATTAGTATCTCACACCCGCACTGTTTTATCTCTAGAAAATGGCGAGTTGGCAAGGCTAACTCCGATGGGAGTGGAAGTTTACAGCTTTGCAGGAGAAAGGCTGAAAAAAAGCCCGCGCATCCTTGGTTGGAGTCCGGTTTTAGTCGAAAAACAAGGCTTCAAACACTTCATGCACAAGGAGATTTACGAACAGCCCGCCGTAGTCCGAGCTTGTTTGGAGGCTTATTTAGACAGCGAGTGGCAGCCGGGAAATCCGCGCTCTCCCATCAACCTCAACTTGCCCAATGAACTTTGCGCCGATGTCGAACAAATTTCAATTCTCGCCTGCGGAACGAGCTGGCACGCCTCACTAATTGGCAAATATTTGTTGGAACAATTAGCTAATATTCCCACTGCGGTGCAGTACGCTTCTGAGTACCGCTATGCGCCCGCACCGCTGACAGCAAATACTTTAACTATTGGGGTAACACAGTCGGGAGAAACGGCGGACACGCTGGCTGCTTTGGGGATGGAACAGCAGCGCCGCGCTGGTTTTACCGATAAATTCCGGGCGAGAATGTTAGGCATTACTAACAGAACCGAAAGTTCGATCGCCCACATGATGCCGCAGGTAATCAACACCCACGCTGGTATAGAAATCGGCGTTGCTGCCACTAAAACTTTTGTCACTCAGTTGATGGCATTCTATTTCTTAGCTTTGGATTTGGCGCACCAGCGGCAAACAATCAGCACTGAGAGATTGGCAGAAATTATTGTTGGTTTGCGCCAGTTGCCAGCGGAAATTGAGAAGTTTTTGGAGATTCAAGAACAGTATGTGGAGGAATTGTCTCACCAGTTTACAGAAACGCAAGATTTTATCTTTTTGGGGCGGGGAATTAACTTTCCGATTGCTTTGGAAGGGGCGCTAAAACTGAAGGAAATTAGCTACATTCACGCCGAAGGATATCCGGCGGGAGAGATGAAACACGGCCCGATCGCCCTTTTGGATGCGAAAGTGCCTGTAGTGGCGATCGCCATGCCCGGAAGCGTCTACGAAAAGGTGCTTTCCAACGCTCAGGAAGCGAAGGCGCGTGACGCTCGTTTAATTGGCGTTACGCCCAAGCAAGGTGTGGCGGAAGCCGATATTTTTGACCACATTTTGCCGGTGCCTTTGGTGGATGAATTGTTGTCGCCGATTGTGACAGTGATTCCGCTGCAATTGTTGGCCTATCACATTGCAGCCCGTCGGGGTTTGGATGTGGATCAGCCACGTAATTTGGCTAAGTCTGTGACGGTAGAATGAGCTATGACACGACACATATTTTGACACGTATACACGGGTTAATTATAGGAACTATACTGAACAGACTTAAATACCTCCTTTATATTTTAGTCTGCGGAGGCATACTTTCGTTTTACAAGAAGAGGTTTTAACCGCCGAATCATAAAGGGGGTGAATAACCAGGATTTAGTATCATCCGTGTATCTGTGTCAAAATCCGTGTCGTGCCTCTTTGTGGGAAAATGAAACTGAAGCTTCGCATACACCCCAAATCGCCGCCAACAGCAACCAGCTTGTAGTATTGACTCGGAAATCAAACAGTGTCACATCTACAGTGTTAAAAAGCGTACAGGCGGCGAAGGCTAATAAATAACTGAAAAAAATTAGGCGATCGGTTGCTCTTACATCTTGACCAACTATCTGATTTTTTTTAATAATTATAGACTGTTGATTAATCACTAAAGCAGTTTCCGCTTGTTTCTGTGTTGCTATTTGCTCGTGTTTTATATCCCCAGAAAAAAGCTGCCAATTCGCCAGCAGCAAAACGCCTCTAGCCAAAACCCAACCAACTAAACCAAACAAAAATAGCGTTGCGGGTATTCCCGTTTCCGCAGTCAACATCAGTATCAAACTGTGAGGATGACCGAGCCATTCTTGCATCTGAGCTTGATAGAGAGGCGTAAAATTTCGCAATCCCCAACCAGTCCAAGGACGCTGCTGAGCCATCGACCAAGCAAATTCCCACTGAGTTTTTCTTAAAGTAGCTGTCGGTCGATTTGGGAACATCTCGTCGGTGAGTCTCGCCCAGAAAAAAGCCGGGATAATTCTTCGCAAATACTGCCGTAAAGGTTCCGGGCCAAAGGCAGACAAAAAAACTGTACTAGCCACACTCAAAACCGCAGCTAATAATTTTTTATAGCCCGCATAAAGTGCAAAAGCCAAAACTGCCAAAACTGCCAGTCCCCAAGCATTGCGAGAATTAGTATAAATCAAAGCAACAGCATTTCCGATCACTGCAAAACTTAAAAATAGGAATTGGGCATTGGGCATTGGGCATTGGGCATTGGGCATTGGTAAGTGGTGACGACTGACAACTGACAACTGACAACTGACTTCTGCCATCCACAGTCCCAGTGCTAAAATAAAAGCAATTGTCAGATAGCAAGCTAAAATATTAGCGTACATAAATACAGAAGCCATACGGCCGGGGGGATTGCCTTGGGATGCGAGTACCCAGCCAAAAACAGGCTGCAATTGATCGATGCCGTTCCAGCCTAAAAATTGCTGTCCCAGACCTAAAATTATCACTGGAATTGAACTAATTACAATCATCCAAGACAATTGCCATAATTGAGCCGAAGTTTGAATTAAACTGCTGAAAGCGGCAAACAATATAAAGAACGGCAAGAAATTGTACAACCCTATAAAAGCCTCGATGCGGTTGTGGGCAAAAACGGCTGTGATGACTAGCAGCACGCTCAAAATTGCGAATCCTCGATTCAACGGGCGGCGACTAATTTGACGGAACTTTTGTTTGCAAGTGCCGGCCAATCCCAGAAATAAACCTAAAGCTCCCAAAATCGGAATTAAGGGAAAAATCAGCATCCCCACTTGGGCGAAATTCCAAGGGATTTGCAGGCGGGGATCTGGATGTTTTTGGAGACGAGAATTGAGATTTTCGGCTGTCTGTTTTGCAGCCAATTTCAAGCGACTTTTGATATTCACCCACACTCCCAATCTCAAATCTAAAATCTACAATTTACCATCGTTAAGCTAGTTCCCAAACGCATTCCGATCGCGTTAATCGAATTTGAGCTAGGGCAAAAATGGTCGGGATAATGCGACCGTAGTTCGTGGAAATCGATCGCCAACCCAAATCCGCTAAAAACCAAGTCCACATCACCGGGCCTATCAACGAAAATACGCTCCGCGTCGCACCGTAACGAGCTGCACTCACCGCCATACCACGCCGCGCCGTCTGAAGTGCGACATAATTTTGAAACTGGGTTGCTGCAGTTGCAGTGCCTGCAAGCACTCCTTGTTTGGCCATTTGATAGGTGGCAAAATGCAGCGCAAATTGATTAGCCATTAGTTTGAGCAGCATTGGTTTTAAGATGGAACTAACAGCTAAAGCGCTGCCGCCTTTGAACAGTAAACCCAGCGGGTCTTTTTCAGCAGAAATTGGCAGGGGTTCTGAGAGTTTAGAATCAACGATCGCTCGCTGTACGCGCAGTGTCAGCGCTTGCTGTTCGTCTGCAGGTAAACGCTTCCACGCGCGACCCATTAAGTGCAGAAATACTTCTGCCTCTAAGTCGGTGGTTGACAACTGTCTGGGATAAGGGATTTTGAGATAGCGACAAACTTGAATTAGTGCTTGTCTGTAAGTTACTTGTTGGCTTCGCCCTCGGAGTACCGTCAACCCGTCCGCTGCAAGATAGCGAAACCGCTGTTCTACGGCGTCGAGCCATGCTTCGCGATCGCGACTTTGTACATCTATCGGTGCGGGGGTTTGCACATAATCTAAAGGGTTAAACTTGCGGCTGAACAGAAGTTCTGTTAGTTGCTGCAATTCTTCTTCTGTTGTCAATTCGAGTGCTGCTCTGAGTTCGTCCAAAATTTTGCCCTCCCGTATTCGATTTTAGATTGTAGATTTTAGATTGCTGCTGATTGACAACCAGTGGGATTTAGTATTTACCTACAGTGGCTTTTTTTATTTTGTCTTAATCATGGATTCGTGCTGTCCCTTATTCTACTACCTGGCGCAGGACGATCGGCAGGATTGGCACAGAAGATCCGACTGCTAGAAGCTATAACCTCAGCAGCTACATTGATCGGCGGACGCGCATCTAAATTTTACAGTCAATTTTGGTGTCCCGCCGATCCTAAAAATACAATTTAAAGGCCCAACAGCAAACCCGGAAGCCCTCGGTACGTCTGCAACCCCGCAGCTTGAGGAGTCCAACCGTCGCCCTGAACCCCCACTATTTTATTCGCCATAAACAAAGGAAAAATAATTTAGTGTACTTCTGTTCAAAAATGTCAGTTAATCCTATAATGAGTTTGGTTTTTTTAGAACAAAGTAAATGATGTATTCTTCTGTCGCACCGTCTTTTTTGCAGGGATATTGGCAAGATACTTTCAATCTAAAGCAGCATCTACAGGATTTTTTAAACTTAGATTTAGAAACAATTGAACAAGAGCTGGCACTGGGTC
Organism: Microcoleus sp. Pol8_D6; assembly: GCF_036700965.1. NCBI lineage: Bacteria > Bacillati > Cyanobacteriota > Cyanophyceae > Oscillatoriales > Microcoleaceae > Microcoleus > Microcoleus sp. Pol8_D6. The sequence continues at coordinate 12,071 of NZ_JAUBPW010000017.1, forward strand.
AACAATCCCTAAAAGAAATAGGTCATCGGGATTTTGATTGGGAAAAAGCTAGCGAGTTTTATCGCGATCGAGTCGGACAAGCTTACCTATTTGACCTCGGAGCTTGGCATATGTCCAATCAGGATTACATAGGAGGCACTTTAACCTTAATATCAGATATGGCTGCCGGTCGAGTTTTAGATTTTGGCGGCGGTATTGGCACTCATGCTATTGCAGCAGCTCTTTGTCCTCACGTAGAACAAGTAGTCTATTGTGATCTTAACCCCATAAATTGCAATTTTGTTCAAAGCCGAGCTGCTAAGTTAGGATTGAGTGAGAAGATTTTGTGTAGTCTAGAAGTATCTCCTACAGAGGCTTTTGATACGATTATTTGTTTAGATGTGATGGAACATTTGCTCAATCCCAGTCAGCAATTGATAGATTTTCATAAAATGCTGGCTCCGTCAGGGAAGATTATCCTTAACTGGTATTTCTTTAAAGGTTTTAATCAAGAATTTCCTTTTCATTTAGAAGATAAGCAAGAGATGAACACATTTTTTACTAAACTTCAGTCTAATTTTATGGAGGTTTTTCACCCTCATTTAATCACCGCTCGTTGCTATCGCAAATTAACTGCAAGTTAAGAAATCAGCTTAAGGCTTATTTCCTAGAAAAAGTCCGGTAAGTAATGTATCTGAAAGTCCAATTATGTTCGATGTTGCGGTGATTGGTGCGGGTATGGCGGGGCTCAGTTGCGCTCAACGGTTGCGTCAATCTGGTTATTCTGTGGCTGTTGTTGAGAAATCTCGGGGCGCGGGGGGACGTGTTGCTACCCGCCGCGTACAGGGTACTAGGGCCGATCACGGGGCGCGGTATCTGGAACCGCAGGGGGATGCGGGGCAGGGGTTAATTGAGGGTTTGGTTGATCGCCACATCCTCACACTCTGGACTGATACAGTCTGGGAATTCAGACAGGGAAAACTTTCTGCTATTCCTCGCTGTTGTTATGTCGCACCTGCGGGTATGAATGCTATCGGTAAGTATTTAGCCCAGGATTTAGAGATTTGGTTTGGCCGCCGCGTACAAGCTATTTCTACTACAGATAACCAAATGTGGCATCTTTCGTTAGAAGTCACTGACAGCAATTTAGAGATATCTCAAGAATTGATTGCTAAGGCTGTGGTTATGGCAATTCCTGCACCTCAAGCTTTAATGTTTTTGAATTATGAAATTGGTTTAAAATCTGATTTTATTGACCAATTGCGCTCTGTGGAGTACGACCCTTGCATTACGGTTATGGCTGGCTATTCTGCGACAAAACAGCAATATTTAAGTAATCTAAATCTGCCGTGGAAATCTGTTTCTTTTCCAGATAATTCTGATTTAGCTTGGGTTGGTTTAGATAGCAGCAAGCGGCTTGAGTCGCAGCAACCGGTGTTTGTGGTTCACAGCAGCGCAAATTTTGCTGAACGCCATTTAGAATCTGTTGACTTGCCAACAGTCGGTCAAGAATTGCTTGATCGCACTTCTGAATATTTAATCCCTTGGCTCAAAAAGCCGGAATGGTTGCAGGTTCACCGCTGGCGCTATGCTTTTTGTCGAAATCCTTTGCCTGTTTCTTGTTTGGCTGCAGAGGGGACTTTGCCGTTGGTTTGTGCGGGGGATTTGTGCGGGGAAGGTCAAATAGAGGGGGCTTTGCGATCGGGTTTGGCGGCGGCTATTTGGGTGAATTCTCAGTTGCAAAATTTGCAGTTAGATTCCAGCCTAAATTGGTAATACCAATTTCCTAAAGTCCTGCTACAAATAAGGCATCTAAAATAAATTCCCATCTCGTCAAAGAAGCAACGATTTTTTTCGTCAATTTTTCTAACTCTTTTTGCACCGCTGTTCTCAATTCTTCTATATCATCAAACCTCAACCATTTCCATTGTTTTTTTACATATCCCCACAGTCTTTCTATTGGGTTTACTTCCGGACTGTAGGCGGGTTGAAATAGTAAAATAACATTTTCTGGTATGCTGAGATTTAAGGAGTTATGAAATCCTCCATTATCTACTTGAATTATATGTAAATCCTCCGGATGCTCACTGGCAAATAGCTCGATAAATTTTTCAAAACACACTGTATCTAAATGAGTAAACTCATAAAAAAAGCTGGCTCCTGTTAGCGATCCTACTGCGCCATACAGCCACAAATAAGTAAAGTCCCATTGCACTTTACCTTGCGGTTTTATTCTTTTTCCCGTTAACTTTCTTTTTTGAATTCTATGCAATCCCATCCTACTTTCATCTTGACTCCAATATCGCACTTTTTTCCATTGTTTTAAAAAACTCTCACTTTGACTCAGACTGGCTTTGATTAGGACTGGCAGTTTTTTTTAAACTCTTCTACTGCTCCTGTTTCCTGTTTTTGACTCACGGGATGTGGGACTTTTAATTTTCCTTTCAGCCGATATCTTGCCCATTGATGTGCTGTCCGATATGCTATTCTAAGGGAGCAACAGCTTGTCAACCATTGATGTACTTCTTTGTAACTACTGAATCCTTCAGGGTCACTCAATTCTTTTTCGAGCTTCTCTATCGTTTGTGCATTCATAATTTTTGGTCTTCCCGATCGAGGTTTCTGGGACAATAATTCTGCGAGCCCTCCCGCTCGATAGCTAGACAACCATCTTTGTATTGTGGTACGATGTTTTCCTAACCTCACAGCAGCGGATAATACACTGTCTACCATTTGGGTTTTAAGCCAATACAGAACTTGCAGTTTTTCTAGACGTATAGCATCTTTCTCTTGACGCATCAGGTCTTTCAGTTCTGCTGCTGTTTCCCGAATCTCAACTCTAACGACTCCTGACATTTTTTATCCTGATATTTGGGTACTAAATTACAAAAATGCCACTTACTAAGTGTAGCACTATTTTATGAAATTGGTATAATATGGCTAAAATGAATGTATCGATTTGGCCTCTAATGCTATGATTGCCATCCCGTCTGGGTTTAGCCCCGAAGATTATCTTGCGCTTGAACGTGATAATACCGTCCGACATGAATATCAGATGTCATTCGATTTTAGATTTTAGATTTTAGATTTTGGATTGACCCCACGGGTAAATTCGGGGGCTTGAGGATTTTAGATTTTAGATTTTGGATTGATTCCACGGATAAATCACGTGGCGGATACCATCAAGAAATTCTCTTGTCAGGAAGGAGGGATAAGGAAGTTCGGCAACGGATTCGCTCGACGGATGTAACGGATGTAACGGATGTCAGGAAAAAGAAAGAGGGAAAAAGAAAGAGGGAAGAAGGAATAAGGAAGAAGGGAAATGCAATTAAAGCAATGGTTTCAGCAGTCAAGAAGGTCGCCGGGAATCGGGCGCGGTTACTAATTCTTCCTTCTTCGTTCCGCTAGAGTTATGAAAAATCAATTTAATCACACACAAAAAAATGGAAAAATGGTGTAAAGTCCCACTTTTCCAAATTGTTACTTTTGTGCTGTTTCCTGTTGTTGTAAGTATTGTTCTTGCATCTGAAATAATTCGGGAATTGTTACGAAACTGTACCCTTCATTTCTCAATCGAGCAATAATATCAGGCAAAGCTTTTACAGTTCTTGCTCGATTGCCGCCGCCGTCGTGCATCAGCACAATGCCACCGGAATTGGCCTGCCTCATCACGTTGTCTATCAAAGATTCCGTAAGGGTTCGCCAATCAAAAGAATCAGCAGACCACATCACAACTGCATAATTTTTCTTTTGAGCATAAGCTGTCAATCCATTGTTTAAAATGCCTCCTGGCGGGCGGAACATCGATGTTTGGATGCCAGTCAAGTCCTCAATTAAGGATGAAGTGCGATCAATCTCGCGAGCGGCATCGTCTTCGTTATACTGAAGGTATTGATGGTTCCAAGTGTGATTGCCGATCGCGTGACCGGCTTCTGCGACCTGTTTGCCAATTTCGGGAGAATTTTGCAGGTATTTTCCTACCCAGAAGAATGTAGCCTTAATATTATTTTCCTTGAGAATATCTAGGATTTGTGTAGTTGTTTTTGGCCAGGGGCCGTCGTCAAATGTCAGGGCGATCGCCTTGTGCTGGGAGTCGAGTTTCGCGTGACGAATGGTTGTACCTTGAAACTGCGACGGTACGGCTGATTGAAATCGGATTGCCTGCAATTGGGTTAGAGCATTTTGGGAAAAGTCAACTCGATGGGCGATCGCCTCGGAGAACTTATTAATATTGGACATCGGCGGTTGTTCTTGCGACTGGGATACGGCCAAGACTTGCGCCTGAATCGGTTGCAATGGCTGACTGGCCCGCAAGTTAATCGGCCATGTCACACCCAGCAAAAAACTTCCTGTTGCTGCCATAAAAGCAACGATTAAAGTTTTTCGCCGCCTCCACAGCAGTTTCAATTTTGTCACGTCATTCTCTCCTTCACACCTTGCACAGTTAATTTGAGATTTTATGTTGATATCAAGTTAATCCACTTAAGAGGATAATCTTAAATTGGACAGCCCGTAAAAATGCTACTGGAAATAACCGATCGCGGGGAAGTCCGCCCGGATAAAAAAATTTAAGATTTGTGTGCCATAAATCCCCTAACCTATAAAAACGTGGGATGGGTGAACTTTTTCCCTAGCCAGGGGGACGGCGCTCAAGTCGGATTCATGGCACGATATTCTTAGGGACTCAGCCCGCATCAGCCCGCGTCCCTACCGGACACTGCGATTTAACCTGAGATGTTGCACCATTCTCAATAAGCTTTTTATGAACAGGCTTTTCGGCCTGTTCCACAAAAAAATTTACTCTTTGTGGAACAGCCGTCTTGCCTGTTCTTGAGAATGGTGCAAGATGTGAGGTTAACCGGATTTGATAGGAGGGCGATCGCGCGCCCCCAAGGTCGTAAAATTAACTTTTAGGGCCGATTCTCTCTTTGTACAAGCCGACAATCCGATCGATAACTTCAGCAACAGTCAGATTGTCTGTTTGAATTTCCACAGCATCCGCCGCTTTACGCAAAGGTGCAACCTCGCGGGTGCTGTCTTTTTCGTCCCGCAGGGCGATGTCTTGTTCCAATTGCGCCAAGCTAGTATTAGCCCGATCGGTATCTTTAAGTTCTAACAGCCGCCTGCGCGATCGCTCTTGTACCGAAGCCGTCAAAAAAATCTTCAGTTCCGCATCAGGAAACACGTTAGTGCCGATATCGCGGCCTTCTGCTATAATTCCGCCTTTTGTACCGCACCGCCGCTGTTCCTCCACCAGAAACTGCCGCACGGCGGGAATTGCCGCCATTTCCGAGACGCGGGATGTCACTTCCAAACTGCGAATTGCCTCGGTTACGTCTTCGCCGTTAATCTTCAACATCTTTGATGCGGGATCGAGGTTGTATTCCAAATAACTGGAACTAATTAATTCGGCGATCGCGCATTCGTCGGAAATCGGCGTGTCTGTTTTCAATGCCAGCCAAGTCAGCGCCCGGTACATCGCACCGGTATCCAGATAAAACAAGTTCAAAGCAGTTGCGGCAAGGCGAGTTACGGTAGATTTGCCTGCTCCCGCCGGGCCGTCGATCGCCACAATCGGCCGACGATTCCTGAGAATTATATTGTCAATCAAACGAGTAGAGCCAACTCTGGCGGCCACGGCTAAAAGTCCCACTGTTTCCACAACCTGCAACGGCGTCAGAGTGTCGGGATCGACGAGTTCGGCGTATTCGAGCTTGACTGCGGGATCTCCTGCGACTGCTGCCTGGGCGGCAGCGAGTGCGGCTGCTGCGGTGCGGTCGCCTGAAGAAAAAGTTTTCGAGGCTTGTTGCAGCGCGCGGTAGAGTACGGAGGCCTGCTGTTTTTGCTCTGCTGTTAAATACTGATTGCGAGAACTCATTGCCAGTCCCGACTCTTCGCGGACGATCGGACAAGCGACAATCTCTACAGGCAAGTTAAAATCCAAGACCAGCTTCCGAATAATTGCTAGCTGCTGGGCGTCTTTTTGACCGAAATAAGCTTTTGTCGGCTGCACCAAACTCAAAAGTTTAGTAACAATTGCCGCGACGCCCTGAAAATGACCGGGCCTTGCTTTGCCGCACAAAACCGATGTCATCGCCGATGGCGGCACTACTTGAGTTAAGGATGAAAGGTGAATCTCTATCTGTTTTTGGGCGGTTTGCTCTGTTTCTGTACGCGCGGCGAAGCTATCCCGTAGGGAATCGAGCGCTTGGTTGCCGAACATTTCCGTTGCTGAGGGAGCAAATATGGCATCAACCCCAACTTGTTCGCACAACAGCCGGTCTTGCTCGATATTCCGAGGATAATCTTGAAAATCTTCTGTCGGCCCAAATTGCAGCGGGTTGACAAAAATGCTGACCAGGGCGATCGCATTTTCTTGCCTTGCCCGCTGGATCAAGCTGAGATGCCCTGCGTGCAAAGCTCCCATCGTCGGCACCAAACCGACTGTCAAATGAGGTGCAGTAGATTTTTGTGAATTTAAGTAGCAGCGAAGTGCTGCAATGGTAGTAAACAGGCGCACCGGTAGAATCTCCTGAAGGCATTCTGCAGAAGGCAGAATTTGTTTGTCGGAATTTGTTCGACTTGACATCTTGCATCATCCTCAAGAACAGGTAAGATGCCTCTTCTACAAATAATGGTGCAAGATGTCAGTTTTATTCTACTTTCTGCCTTCTACACTTCGGATAACTTTTGTATTCGGCCTTAGACTACCGTTCAGCGTCCAACAGTTGTTTGCTGCGGCGGTTCGACCACTTCGATTTCCACTCTGGCTACGCCACTGCTGATCATTCCTAGCACGTTGGCGGCGCCGGCGGACAAGTCAATGAGCCGATCGCCCACATAGGGGCCTCGGTCGTTAATGCGGACGACTACGGTGCGGCCGTTGTCGAGATTTCTCACCATAACTCTCGTTCCAAAAGGCAAATTTGGGTGGGCTGCGGTCAAATCATTTTGGTTGAAACGCTCGCCGCTGGCGCTGAGGTTGCCGTCAAATCCCGGGCCGTACCAGGAAGCCCAGCCGCTGAGGCGCACTTGAATTGGGCCCAGAGACAGCACAGCGGGTTCTGGTTGGGGTTTGCCTGCGACTTCTTCCAGGGGTGGGGCGTTGCCCAGAAGCCGGCGGAGGCGATTGGTTGCTTGCAGGGCGTCTCGGCTAAAGTTGCTGGTGGTGTCGGGGAGGATTGTTTCGGCGTTGATGTTTACCAAGTCCTCGCCGTTTGCCTGGATAATGTAGCGATCGCCTTTTTCCCACTTAACGGTAATGCTGTTGGGATCGATGTTGTTGCGGGATAGCTGATTGAGTCTTGCTGCTAAGCTTGATGCCCGCCAAACTGAATCAGGTTCTTGGTTGCTGTCGTTGCTGGCAATGTTTCCGACTTTGGGATTTTCTCTCGCGCCCGCTACTTTTGACGGACTGCTAGCACTGGCTTGGCTGTTGCCAGTTTCTCCCAAAGGCGTGTTTGTTTCCGGATTCGCGTTCAGAAAGGTGATGACTGGAATGTTTCGCACGTAGACTGTCGCTGCTTGTCGCCCGCCTAAGTCGTGGGGCTGAATTTTGGCGATCGAGTCTCGGGCAATTTCAGCTCTTGCTTGATACTGATACTGTCCGACTTTTTGCGCTTCGACCCGAGTAGCGTTTAACTGCCGGGACGGTTGGGTGGCAATTACTTGCTCGGAAACCTGAGAGTTTTGGTTGTCGGCACCTGTTGCTTGTGCGTGACAAGAGGATGCCGTTCCTACCATAGGAACTAACAGGACAGCGAGTAGACCACCAACAAATTTTTCCTTCATACGTCCATTTTTGTGAATAGCCATTGCCAACCGAGATTGGAGGATTGGCCATTTGGCGGCGGGCGTCAAGGATTTCTCTCTTGCCCTTCGCCATTCCCCCGTGAGTCAAAGCAAAGTATCCGGGTGCGTTTTTGCTTTAATGCTTCTACCCCAAAAAAAATTGGCGGAAACTTCCCTGACACTTGACAACTCATACTCGATTCGCAATTTGTGTTTTGTTCACGAACTGCAACAGACTACCACAAACTTTTGTGCTTGGGGATCGCTGGGATCGCGATTTTCACCCAATCTTCATCAAATTTTCTCAAAACCCTCTATCATAAAATCCTTTAGTGCCAGGGGTTACAGCCGTTTCAGCCATTACGGAAAACTTTACAAAACTTTACAAAACTTTAGTGTATTTTGTGGGCTACGGAATGGCTACTCTTAAAAAAGCTGTTTGTCAACTGTTATGGGAATAAACTAAAAATTAGAAGAAATCGATTTGGCGGACTTATGGATTATCGAGAAGCAGGTGTGGATGTTGAGGCGGGCAGAGCTTTTGTCTCGCGTATCGGGAGTGTGGTTAAGAGCACGCACCGATCGGGAGTTTTGGGCGGATTCGGTGGGTTTAGCGGGTTTTTCAGCGTCCCGGAGGGTTTAAGAGAGCCGATTATGGTTTCGGGTACTGACGGTGTTGGGACTAAGTTGAAATTGGCCCACAATCTCGATCGGCACGACACGGTAGGTATCGACTTGGTGGCGATGTGCGTCAACGACGTGCTGACATCCGGGGCCGAACCCCTCTTTTTTCTCGATTATTTAGCCACGGGAAAGTTAAATCCCGAACAATTAGCTGCGGTGGTGACTGGCATTGCTGACGGTTGCAAGCAAGCGGGCTGTGCTTTACTTGGAGGGGAAACGGCAGAAATGCCCGGTTTTTACCAAGCGGGTGAGTACGATTTGGCGGGGTTTTGCGTGGGAATTGTCGAAAAGAGCAAATTGTTAGACGGTTCGCGGGTGCAGGTGGGAGATGTGGCTGTGGGGCTGGCGAGTTCGGGCGTGCACAGCAACGGTTTTAGTTTGGTGAGAAAAATTGCTGGCGATCGCGGTTTTGACTGGCATTCGCAACCCGAAAAGTTAGGTGGCAAAACTTTAGGAGAAGTGCTGCTAACTCCGACTACAATTTATGTTAAACCAGTCCTCGAAGCAATTAAGAGCGCTCTAGAAATTCACGGCATGGCTCACATTACAGGCGGCGGTTTGCCGGAAAATTTGCCCCGCTGTTTGGGGGTTAATCAATCTGTGAAAATTGACAGCAATAGCTGGCCAAATTTGCCAATTTTCCAGTGGATTGCTGAAGCCGGCCAAGTTGCCACAGCAGATATGTTCAATACTTTTAATATGGGGATTGGCTTTGTGCTGTTGCTCGATTCCAGGGAAGTAGAACAGGCTGTTAAATGGTTTGAATCTCAGGGAATAGGTGCTTGGGCGATCGGGGAAGTGATTGAGGGGAAAGGAGAATTGATCATGGATAACGGTTAATGGGTCATTAATAAGAAACAATCGCATGGGGTGAAGATTGCTTTGCTTTGTTTTATGCGTTAACAGACAATCTCAATCTGCATTCATCTGTGTATATCTGCGGTTAAATTTATACTTTTGAAAGTAACCGCAGAGGACGCAGAGGACACAGAGGAAGAAAGAGAAAAATAACTTCACAACTGATGACTCGTTGCTTTAATTTTAAATGAAATTGAAATAAGCTCTTGTGCCTTTAAGTACGGTATAATTCCAAATTATTTCCGTCAACTAGTGAAAAACTAGCCGTTCAAAAGTATCTGAATCCCAAACAGATATAGCAACTGCAATAAGCATTAAAATAAAAAAAAGGATATAATAGAGGAAAAATTATGATTTTGTTATTGCTAAACAACCGAAATAATCAATCAAAAATTGGTGATTTTTTGGGTTACATCGTAAATAATGTGTTTCATTGGTGTATTCAGGGATATCCATAGAATCTAGACACTTACTACTATTTTCTGTCCCAAGAGAACCTAGTGAAGCAATCTCAAACCCTTGATTACGTAAGTCCTGAATATATTGCTAATTGACTGTTTAAAGTAATTGAAGAGCTAGAATATTTATTACATCGCCTTTCAGCTAACACGCTGATTATTGCGAGCGCACTTCTTCTCCTCCCTTGTTTGCAGCATTCTGTGAATTATTGTGAATTATAATTATAGCGATCGAGTTTTTGAAATCCTATTTCATTCAATCCAGGAACATCCTCATACTAAACAGAGATTGGACAGTGAAAATTCATACTAGCCAACTATACACATTCCCCCTCGCTGCAACAAGAAAAAACCCAACGTTCGGTCACATCCCGACGGTAGCAATCCACATTTACCATTGGGTGACTGATGAATACATATTTTTGTACAGTTGAGAGCGATCGATAATCCGCAAATTTATCTCCTCTGTCAAACGCCTCAGTAGTCGGAGATAAGACTTCCACTTTATATGATGTTATTTTAATTACCCATAAAATAGGTTTGTAGTAAGGACTTTAGCCATTATTGAGTAATAGTTTCGCTATTCAGGACAGAATTACTCACTACCAAATGGATTGTTTTACGGGCATAAGTTATCGCTACAAACTTGATGATTTTGAGGACAGAAGTCCTGACTTATTAATAGGCGATCACCAATCATTAGACTTTTTGCAAAAATAGATAATATCTGCGTTCATTTGCGTTTATCTGCGGTTAAAAACAGAAAATCCAGAACTCTTGCAAAAAGTCTAACCACTAATCTTACTTAGTCTTGTCCAAACTTCGCGCTTCCAACCAAAGAGGAATTGCAATCCAAGCAACTGCTAACAGCAAAGCAAATACCGCAAATTGAGCAGCCCAAGCTACCAATTTCTCTAAAGACACAACTTGTCCCAAGAAGTAGGATAAACTCACCATTACAGATGCCCAGCTTGCAGCACCCAGAACATTGAACAGCGAAAATTTCCAAAAAGGCATTTCTGCAATACCTGCTAGGGGGCTAGCAAAAATTCGCAGCAGTGCGATGAAACGGCCCAAAAATACGGCTTTAGCTGCATTTTTGCTAAACTGTTCTTTTAAGTCAAACAGTTGTTCTTCTCGAAAGCGGAAAAATTTTCCCAGCTTCAGCAGTAGTGGCCAGCCACCGTACCTGCCGATCGCATAACCAAAATTTCCCCCCAATGTAGCACCCGCGATCGCACTGCCGAGCACAAACCAGTAATTCAGTTCCCCGCTGCCAGCTAAAAACCCGCCAGCAATCGTAATTGTCTCGCCTGGAAGAGGAACTCCCAGATTTTCCAGCAGAATTCCCAGAAATACTGCCCAGTAGCCGTAATCACGCGCAAACTGCTGAATAGTCTCTAACGATAAAAACTCAAAAGACATTCGATACTGCCTTCGTAAACTTTTGCAAAGCTCAATACATTTATATATTGGCTCGATTCAGCCAATAGTGCAATCTTTCACTGTGATGAAGAACACACTGTTGTCGCGATCGCTGGCCCAACTAAAAATTAGCCTTTCAGGCATAATAGATGAATAGAGAATTGTTGCGGTTGCGTTCCGCGCGATCACTAGCCAGTTTTCCTACTAAAATTTATCACAACGGCTCTCCCCACCAATTCCGACAAGGGCGATCGCCAATCCTAAAACATACGCTGAAATTCCCTGAGTCTCTCAACAGAGTCAGCAACTAAACTAACTTATTTATACTTTACGCTCGTAGGATAACTGCTATGGAATTTCCCAACTTCAACCAACCCATCGTCCTTCAACCTCACAACTGCCTCGACTCCCAAGCCGGCAGCCTCCTGCAGCAACAGCTAGCCGAGATTGTGCCCGATCGCCACAAACTCTGGGTAATAGACATGGCCGCCGTAGATTTCATCGACAGTTCCGGGATCTGCGCCTTAGTCGGCGGACTCAACGCTGCCCGCCACCGGGGATGCCGCCTCGTCATCTGCAACCTCTCAGCCACAGTCAAGCTAATTTTTGAAATTACTCAACTCGACCAACTCTTTGAAATCTTCGACAGTTTCGACCAAATAGTCTCCCCTGAAACTCCCGCTTTAGTTGCTTGATTAAAATGAGATCCCCAGTTTAAATCTCAAGTTTGCAAGAGACTTCAAGCAACCGCAGAGTTAATTTGTACATCATAAATAGGTTTATTTGTCAAGCAATACCAATGACAAACAAATAAATCCGGCACTTGAACGCCGACAGAAGCGATCGCAGGTGCAGCCGGAAAAGGCCAAAGTCGATCAAAACAAATCCTTTCCCCCACAAACCCGAACTGCATCAAATAAGTCGCCGGCGGCGCATTTAAAAGATTCAGCAAGCGGTAAGCCAACTCATACAACTGCTGTCGCCAAACATCCGACAAATGCACCGGTTGAGAGTAACTCAACTCGCCAGACTGCTTATCAGGTTCGCCACCGATCACCTCAGCATACAGTGGGCCCTTTGCAGTCAACACCACAGGCAGCCAAAAATTGCCACCCCCGACGGGACAAAGCAACTCCTGAGCCACTCGATCGCGCGCCCCCGAAACATTGGCACAAAATCGAAACACATCTTGAGCCGGAAAAACCATATTTTCTGGTACATCCAGCGTCAAAGGACAAACGATCACCCCACCCGGAGCGATCACGCCCGAATTGAGTTCAGAAACCCCACAAATATTGACTTCAGTTAAAGGATGAGATTGAGCGATCGCCGCCTTGAGACTTGCCGCCGGACTTTGCTCACTACCCGCCACAATCAAAACCTTAGACATTGCCAAAGCTCGGCATTTGAATTCCGCGATCATCCGTTTCATCGACGCTCGGCAGATCCAGACCCTTAGCCTTGCGGCTCCGCACAGCTAGACGGTAAGTTACGCTTTGCAACTCAGTGTGCAATTGGCGATTTTCCTTTTGCAGTTGATCCAACTTTTCCTTGATTGGCTCGATCCGCTCGGCAAACTTCTGGCGGTAAACCCCCGGCAATTCCTGCACTACCTGTTCCAGCATCCGAGAGCGATCGGTCAATTCTTGCACCGATTGCCGCAGTTGGTAAACCTCAGCATCCCGCTCGGCGATTTGTTCCTGATAAAAACCCACCTGTTCTTCAACAGCTTGGAGTTGTTCCCGCATTGCCTGCATTTGAGCTTGGTGGCGATCGGAAACTTCCGGCGCCGGCACAAAACTAGAATTGCCCTTCACCAGCCTGAAAAGTTCTTGAGACAACTGCTGCACCAATTGGTCGCGCATTTGCAGCTCTTCGGTGAGACGAGATACCTCTGATTGCAATTCTTTTGAGCTTACAAGTTTAGTTTGATTCACGATGACTCTCAGCTTTTGTTATATAATGTGTTTCTATTTAAAAATATCTTTCCCTTACCGCAGAGGCAAGAGGCACTTCAAAAGTTTTGAACCCATTAGGCTAAATTGAGCCAGCGGCCCGAGGTCAAGGGTAAAGCTCAGTCTAACTCAAATCAGGCATCCACGTCACCACCTTAGTTTCTTGCCCTAGACACAGGTAAAATCCTAGGTTTTTTGTCAATAAACCAGGTTTCTTAGCTTTTTCTCAGAATAGTGCAAGATCTGATGTGTAACAAATCGCAGCCGAAAGGACTTTGCCAGCTTCGTCCACGGTGCTGCCAAAACAGATAATACCGTCCTCGTGACCGGCCATCGCCAGAATTTGGCGCTCTGCCAAATTCTCCTCCTCAAAAAGTCTAGACATTTCTAAAGCCATTTGGGGAGTACCGTAAGGTATTTCTTTTCTAGTAGTAGGAATCTTAAACAGCAGTTGCTGCCATAGCTTAGGATTATGGACGTGAATTATCCCGCCCACATCCTCTCTCTGAAGGTACAGGGCCCCGTGAGTCAGGGACTCCGACGAAGCTTGTACGGGCCCCCGGCAGCCGAGGAAATTTTGTTCTAAGTTAAATTCGGTAACAGTACAGTATGATTCTGGTCCCAGAGTTCTAAAGTGTGCAGTCTGGGTTCCCGAAATCACAAATTGGCAAGAATTGCCGAGCCTGACACTGACGTTGCCAAACCCTATGCCATTTTCGTAGACGCCAACTAATCCCCAAGCGTGGAGCCGATCGCGCCAGTCCATCAAATCTGCTATGTTCTGGGCAGCTACAGGGTCTGCTTTTTCCCAGTCACAGCGGTACTTAACGACTCCTTCATCCATTTTTTTGTCCGATTCAGACACGACTCTGACACGACAGACCTTGCCGAAGCTGAGACTTAATCGAAGTTGTCAAGAAGTTGTCAAACAACTTTTTTGCCTGCGGCCTGCTGTCTCCGTGCATTAGTGCCTTAACTAATCTACATTCCAGTGTCGCCGTAATTAGCGACCGACATTAGCAAAAAGTAAGCTAGGAAAGAAGAACCAATTATTCCAAAAATCATGATTTAGCCTCTAGGTGATTACAAAAGTTCAATATGAATATGTACGCTTTCAGTCGGGGAGTTTAATTTCAGGCTATTGCCCGATCGAGTTTCTGATGTGAAACTACATAACATCCCTGAATCGGTTATTGTTCTATACTACAGCATTTCTACTGAGGTGAGCTCTACCTTAATAAATATTTAAGGATAAAGTACCCTTAATTCGGTAACTCCGGCAAAAAGCAACCGTACATTTACTGATTTTTTATCATTATACATATAATGAAGCAAAAAGCAAGTGGAACACAAAAATATTTTTTAGCCAGTCTGGGAGGAACTGGCACAATCTTCGGGTGATCTACGTTAGTCCACACCTCTGTCGATCGAGCAATTTTTAGCTCCGGGGCATCCTACAAGCTAAGAAAGCGGGTTGAGGGTAATATCATGTCCAGTAAAATCACCGCCACGCCAGCTCGCGTCGGCGGGTTCACCAAAATCTGTAGTAGTAGTAGTATAAGTTATAGATCCCCTCAACCCGCGCCTGCCTAAAGGGGGATAGTCGATCGACCGAACCTGATATAAATCCTATTAAGAAACAAACAAGCCGATCGAGCAGTGAGGGCCCGATCGGCTAAATTTTTCTGTGAAGCGCGATCGCCCCCAGCCCTTTAAATGTGGAAGTGATACAAGATACTGCCGTCGTCTTTAATTTCGCAATTGGCATTAAAAACTTCAGCTTGTTGGTTCAAAAAACGCTGAGCCACATCCGGTGACAGCCGCGTTTCCATCGCAAACCGCACCAGAGTTATTTCGCCGTGGCCTTCTTTGATCAGTCGGTACAAAGCACTTTGGAGCCTTTCGCTCTCTTCTCGCTGAAAAGCTGCTTTGTACTTCCAATCCGCCACCGAAGGAATCAAACCGCGGCTGACCAAAATAGCCAACAGTAAGCCAATTCCCAAAATCAGAGGCACTGTCGGATCGCTTGTGGGCGTCGCCACAATTTGCGGCACTGTAGCGGCGGCCAAACTGCTAACCATTTCTTTTTCCGACGCTTGCGTATCCGCCATTGCAAGCTGAGTTTTGTTGTAAAAGTCTTGCTGAAGCTTCATTTGCTGCAACAGGCGAGCACGCTCTCTTTCGTATTGGTCGAGTTTTTGCTGAGCTTGTTTCAGGTCTTGAGTGACTTGTGCCAACCGTTGGTTGAGCGACTGATTGACTGATTGCCACCGATATCTGTTAATCAGGCGACTTTTTTCAACCATGCCTTTCATCAACATATCCGCCGTTTGGATTGCTTGCTCCTGATCGAGCGAGCGATACCCAACAACAATCTCTAGGGGTTGTTCCGGCTTAGAAATCTTGACACTAGCATTTTGTCGAACTTGCTGGGGCGACAGCTTAACTGCATCTGCCACGGCTTTGACAACATTATCTGCTAGGAGAACCTCCGGGGTGAGTTGCTCTCCCTGCTTGAGAATTGTCGTGCCCGTGGTCGAAAATTTGACTGGCGGATTATTAGAAGTGAGAGTGCCTTGAGCCATGAATCCGGGGGGCGGGGCGAGGCGGTAGGCCAGGGCGCCTGAAATACCCATAATTACAGCAAAACTGCCTAGGGCAATCCATCTGTATTGATGTGCTGAAGATCTAAAACGTAAATTTCCCATTTTGATAGTCAAGTCATAACATTCGCTTGCCGCAGCTACTGCCAAACACCAGAGCGATCGTTTCTTTCTGGTTAGTCAAATTGACTGCTGAAAATTTTCTCAGTTTGTACCTAAAAGCTATTAGCTTTTGAGAGTTGTCAATATTCATGAACCCAAAAAACCGATCGCGCTTTTATTTGATCCGAGCTATAACTTCAGTTTTTGTCCTTAATAATTAATCTGTAACAAGGCTTCTGGAAGTCTACTCGCATCAGACTAGCACTCAGGCGTGCGAGATCCTCGCCTCCCCGTGTTTGTTGACATTCAAAAGAGTCACCTTTTCACCCTTGGCAATCCTCCAATTATCTTACGTCTTGGCGTCTTGCGGACGCGGTTGAAGAATAAAAAAAACCTTAAATAATCTGCCTAAAAACTTAACAAGCAAGAATTATACCATGCAGTTAAGAGTTTGCTGCGTATTAAAAAAAATTGTGGATCGGGGCGCGAGACCAGATCCACATATTCACATAACAATTATGGTTCGATCAGTTGATGGTTTGATCGAGCCTCTGAGGCGAATGTTCACAAGCCGATCGGCAAAATAAGACCCTCGCGTGCCATGACAGCCTTCGGAAAAGCAATTTGCACATCTTCGGCGATGCGATCGAGAAAATCGTCAGTATGAGCCGGATCATGGTGAAAAATCACCACTCGTTTCACCCGCGCCTCCTTAGCCATTCTCACCGCTTCCTGCCAAGTCGAGTGTCCCCAACCCACCTTCGGAGACTTGGGGTTGTGATATTCCTCGTCTGTGTACATCGCATCGTAAATCAGCACATCAGCGTCGAGGGCTAAATTATAGACATTCTCATCTAGGCGATCGGGAAAATGCTCAGTATCCGAACAATAAACAACAGATCGTCCCTGCCAAGTCACCCGATATCCCATAGCAGTATTCGGGTGATTAAGAGAACCCGTCCTAATCTCAATATCGTCCAGCATCATCGTCTGGTTGTGATTGAGTTCGTAGAAATTCAAATCTGCCTGCAAACCCATCAGCGGCACCGGCGAATTCGAGTGGAGCACCCGTTCAACAAAGTGCCTTTTCATGCAATCTCCATCCGGCGGAGTCGCCCCATAAATATCAAAGCTATTGCCGCGGATGAAAGCTGGGGCGAACAGAGGGAAACCTTGAATGTGATCCCAGTGATAGTGAGTAAAAAACATATAAGCTTGCACGGGCATTTCTTGCACCAACTGGTCTCCCAGCATCCGCAAGCCTGTTCCGCCGTCAAAAATCAAGCGTTTGCCAGCGACTCGCATTTCCAAACAAGAAGTATTGCCGCCGTAGCGAACAGTTTCCTGTCCGGGTGTCGGAACACTGCCCCGCACGCCCCAAAACTGTACTACAAATTCATCTATACCTTTTATTGATTCGGAGGGTTGAGGGCAATCAAGGGGATTTGCCGCTACAGAGGACAAGCTGATTTCCATTTTAAAATTCAGGCTTTAAGGTTCCACATTGTCCGTGATGGCGCAGCAGATGATCGCACAACACTAAAGCTACCATCGCTTCCACCATTGGCACAGCTCTTGGCAAAACGCAAGGGTCGTGCCGTCCCTTGGCAGCCAGCAGCGTTTCTTCGCCTTCTCGGGTAACGGTGCGCTGCTGCTGGCGAATTGTCGCAGTCGGCTTGAATGCCGCCCGCAAAATGATATTTTCGCCGTTAGCAATCCCACCCTGAATTCCGCCAGAGCGATTCGTCACTGTACGAATTACACCCTTATCATCAGTATAGTATTCATCATTATGTTCGCTGCCTTTGAGCAGAGTCCCGGCAAACCCGGAACCAATTTCAAAGCCTTTGCTGGCGGGCAAGGACATGATGGCTTTGGCCAAGTCGGCTTCGAGTTTGTCGAATACGGGCATTCCCAGACCTTTGGGTACATTGCGGGCGACGCATTCGACTACACCGCCGATTGAATCTCCGCTGTCACGAACTTTTTCGATCAGTTCAATCATTCTTTCGGCACATTCGGCATCTGGACAGCGGACGATGTTGCTTTCTACTTGTTCTAAGGTAACAGTGTCCGGATCGGCGACACATTCTAAGTCTTTGATGCGTTTGACGTAGCCGACTATTTCGACTCCTGCTGCTTGTTTGAGAATTTTTTTAGCGATCGCCCCTGCTGCTACTCTACCTATTGTCTCTCTCGCGGACGATCGACCTCCGCCTTGCCAGTTACGAATTCCGTACTTAGCATCGTAGGTAGCATCAGCGTGGGAAGGGCGGTAGGTAGTCGCCATTTCGCCGTAATCTTGGGGGCGAGTGTCTTGATTGCGGACTAAAATTGCGATCGGCGTTCCCAAAGTTTTGCCTTCAAACACCCCGGACAGAATTTCGCAGGTATCTGCTTCTTTGCGGGGCGTAGTAATTTTGCTTTGGCCGGGGCGACGGCGATCGAGTTCTGCTTGAATTTCCGATGCGTCGATCGACACCAGGGGCGGGCAACCGTCAATTACTACTCCGACACCGCCGCCGTGAGATTCCCCAAATGTCGATATCCGAAATAAATGCCCAAATGTGTTCCCCATGATGCTTTAGCCTGACACCTAATAATTTTTAGCTTAAATGGAATAGAGATTTACTGTATTTATGAAAAATATACCATTGACGAGTAGGCGACAGGTGATCGCCTCACAGCATCACTCCCTTCCCACCCCTAGAAGAATATCTACCAGGGAGAGAGGGAGAGACAGAGAATAGGAGATATCTGGAAACACACTTAAATTCATCCGTATATCCGTGTCCGAATCCGTGTTGTGCCTTCCTTCTTCTTTAGTCTTCGTGTTCTTCAAAAGGATCTCTCAATTCCTTAGCGGGAGGGCCGAAAGCCGTGTAGATCGAGAAACCGGTGATGGCCACCAGACACACACCGAGAGAAATGCCGAGAACTGCTGCGGGTTCCATATTTGTGATCGATTATGAGTGCTCCACTCTATAATATTACAAAAAATAACAATCCGTCTGAAAGTCTCGTGATTTTAGGCGCTGTACGGTATGGCAGCCAACCGCCACTCCCCGTTTTCCGAGTACCCCGGCAGCATTTCTGAGAAATTGCGATCGCAATTAGCGGTAGAAATATGTCAAACTTTTCTGTAGAGATTCATTGCAGGTGACTTATGGCACAACGGACTTGGTTAGGAGATATACTCAAACCCCTTAACTCGGAATACGGCAAGGTAGCCCCCGGCTGGGGAACCACGCTGTTGATGAGCGTGTTCATTGGACTGTTTTTCGTGTTCTTGTTGATTATTTTGCAAATCTACAACTCTTCTCTGATTCTGGAGAGTGTGGATATGGATTGGTCGAGTCTCGACCGCTAAAAATTGATCGCAAAACAGTAAGGCTAAAAGTAAAAGCTGAGGGTTGAGGAGAAAGGGTAAAAGCTAAGTTTTCCCATTTTTCCTTACCCTTTCCGATTACTTTTGCCATAAATAAACAAAAAGTAACTAAACAAATTGCTGGAGAAAAACCATGAATATTTTTGGCATTGGTTTGCCCGAAATGGCAGTTATTTTTACGATCGCCCTATTGGTATTTGGCCCTAAAAAATTACCTGAAATCGGTCGGAGTATGGGGAAAGCAATTCGGGGCTTTCAAGACGCTTCGCGGGATTTTGAGTCGGAATTCACGCGGGAAGCTAAGCAGTTAGAAGAAGCAGTAGCAACTACCAGCAAACCGGAAACTGAAAAACTCGCGGCGGCTACTCCCAAGGAAGATAGCACAGACAGTTAAATGAACAACACTCAGAAGTCGGAAACACCAGCGGAGTTAGTGATTCCCCAGCTAATAGTTGGGTTGGGAAATCCAGAACCTAAATACGATCGCACCCGACACAACATAGGCTTTAATGCTGTCGATGCCTTGGCTAAATCTTGGCAGATTTCCCTGTCGGAAAATCGCAAATTTCAAGGCATATTTGGCGAGGGAAATCGGCCGCGGGGACAGAAAATCCGTTTGCTGAAACCGCTTACTTACATGAATCTGTCGGGTCAAGCGATTCGGGCGGCGACGGATTGGTACAAAATACCTGCGGAGTCGGTATTAATAGTATACGATGATATGGATTTGCCGATCGGGAAATTGAGAATGCGGCTTGCCGGTTCAGCCGGCGGACACAACGGCATGAAATCCACAATTTCTCATTTGGGTACAGACAAGTTTCCCCGCTTGCGGATTGGCATCGGCAAACCTCAAAACGATGCTGCTAAAAATGAGAAAGATACGATTTCCTTCGTGTTAGGAAAGTTTTCCTCAGAGGAAAGTCAGTTAGTAGAAAAAGTGCTTAAACTGGTTGTAGAAGCTGTGGAACTAAGTCTACATCAAGGAGTAGAAAAAGCCATGAGCCTTTACAATAGTCGCACAATTGCAGAAACAAACGCGGAAACAAAAAGGTGAGTTCGAGACGTTTGCCTGAAACAACTGCATATGTCCGGGTTACTGGTCAATCTTGGCAAAAAGGCACGATTGAGGGTGAAGTGACTGCGGGTAATTTTGAGTGGCAGTTTCAGTGGCGTTTCACGTCAGAAAAAACGCTGATACTTGAGCCTTCTCAGGGTAGGGCATTGATTCAGGAACCGCTGCACCGGTTTCTGGAAAAATGGGATTATCAATTAGAACCAGGTGGCGATTATTCGTTTACGGTTCGGGCTGAGTTTTAAAATCTTAGTAATGGGAAGGGAAAAAGCGCTGGGGAAGGCAAACTTTCTCTAGTAGTATCTCCCGATTCCAGTGATTCTTTAATTAAAGCAGGTGGCGTCCCTTCTCGGTAAGCCCCGCAATAATACATTGTCAAAACAGCTTTGTAAGCCCAGTGATTGGAAGGTACATCGGTAAAAGGATTTGGCAAAGTTTCAGCCTGATTCTGCACGCAAGCATTGAGAATTTCTTCTCGTATTACCTGCATTTGAACTAAAGAATTATTTGGCTTGACTGGTGCGGTATTTTGTGCGTTTGCCGGAGCTAACAAACCTGTATAAATTAACAGTGTAGCAGTGCCAAAGATGCTGAGTTTCATAACTTTATAAATTTCTGGACAAGTTGGGTGGTAGTGAGGAATTTAGTCCTCAAAATTGTGGCAAATAAGGACTCTTCGTCCTTACTCGAAACCTTTGGACTGTTGGGACATTTTTCGCATTCCCAAAGCCAAGACAGTCAAAAACAACAGCCCGATCGCGCCAGCTAGCGGATTGCCGTTAACTCCTGTCACCCAGTCGGGAACAGATGCCGAATATCGCACTAACTGCCCGATGTTAATAATGTAATATCCCCAGACTAAACCTGCATGAAGCCCGATCGACAAACCGAGGCGATTTTGGCGCGATCTTTTACCCCAAACCAGACTCAAACCCAGCAACAACAACCCCGGAAACTGCGGCCAACTCCCCAGCATAGCCGCGACAGGTTTGATAAAATGAGATAGGGCAAACACCAGGCTATTCGCCCACAGAGATATTTTATAATTGTAATCTCGCTGCAACTCGTCCAGCAACCAACCACGGAATACCAACTCCTCGGCAAAACCGACTCCAAGGGCGCTTAACAGCCCTTCTGCGATGATTCTCGGCAAATTATCAGAATTTTGCCACGCGACTAAGCCGAACAGCCCTTGCACCGCAAATAAGCTGAAAGTGAGCAAAAGCCCGATCGCCAATCCGATTAAAAGCTCAAAACCGTTTTTTCGCGTATTGATTAAACCGTAACTCTTGAGTAATTTGGTTTGTCCGTAAACCAGTTTTCCCCAGCGCGGCACTAAGAACAGAAACTCAGTAAACAACAATCCCATTGTCAGAATAGTGGCTAGGTTACTATCTTTAACTAACAGATAAATTGGTGCTGCTAGCGGCAGCCAAATTGCTAGCAAAATTAATAGGAAAATTATCACACGGAAAGGAAATGGATAAGTGGCTATTATTTGGCAGCGGTTAATCATTGGTTACAATTTACTTGCTGAGAGATTTTAATTTTTAGTAAAAATAAACATAACACGGGTCGGACGCATGAGTGAAATAGTCAACAACACAGTCGCTTAAATGAGTGACACTCAAATGGTGTAGCACAAGTAAGTGTCACTCCAAAAAGCGACTGTAAACTCCCCAATACTGCCACTTATATATGGAGTATCACAATATGAAAGGATAAATAAAAATGTCTCAGCAAGATCCTACAAGTATCGATTTAACCAGTAGTGATTTTTCGTTTGGAGAAATGTCAGTCGATGACATAGCTGCGATCGCAGCAATAGAGGCTGGAATTAGCGATCCAACACATCCAATCGAGGGCGAAACCGCACCAATACCTAGTATCCCACCGCTACCGATCGCACCGACCGCAATTCCGATCGCCAAACGGCCCGTCAGTGGGCGCTACCGCGGTACATTAGGCAGCTTTCAACTCGAACTCCGGGTTGACGTTGATCGCACTCGACCAATGAAGCGGTTAAGCGGCGACTTCTTCCAAGTCAGCGGCGGTACGACTACCTATTTTGGCTCCTTTATCGTCGATGCGCCGACGATAAAGGTAACAGCTTCTCAAGTCGTCATCAAGGGCCTCGGAAGCTTTACCTTTGCCGCCGGATCTCCCGTAATACAGGTGACAATCCAGCGCAAGTTCATCTTCCAGCCGCAGGCGCCAGCAACGGTGGAATTTTTCACAAAGGGCGGAGTCGCCGGAGCAACTTACACTTGTGTCTTCGAGTCTGTCTATTTCCGCAGTCTGCGACTAGAAACAGACCAGGTTTCCGATGTTGTCACTCCCATATTCAGCAGCTACAACACGGGTTCCCTGCCGTCGGGGGGGCCAGCGCGCAACCTCAGCGTCGTCAGTTCCTATGCAGAAGCTGGGATCGAGATGATCGCAACAGCAGGAAACAACGTCATCAATATCGATGAAGCTGGTGCGGGCGCTAAATGGAGCAACTCCGAACTGCACGCTTCGATGCAGAAACACTTCACCTTGTGGCAGGATTTGCCGCAGTGGGCTGTTTGGCAGGTAGTTGCTCAACTTCACGACCTGGGCCCTGGGCTCTACGGCATCATGTTTGACCAGCAAGGGAAGCAGCGGCAAGGCTGCGCCGTTTTTCATCAAGGTATAGGTGGCGAAACTCCCGAAAAGCTGCGATTGCAGCTCTACACTTATGTTCACGAGCTGGGGCATAGTTTTAACTTGCTGCACTCGTGGCAAAAGTCCTTGGCGACGCCCCCTGGTACGAATCGCCCGCTGGCACTGTCTTGGATGAACTATCCCTTTAATTACCCAGCACCGGGTGGCGAGGCTACCTACTGGAGCCAGTTTGCGTTTCAGTTCGACAATGAGGAGGTCATCCATCTCCGCCATGCGTTCCGCAACAATATTATTGTGGGTGGAAACGACTTTGCGATCGGCTCTGGTCTGGGCCAGGAAGTGATGGCCGATCCGATTCGCGATGAGTCGGGACTGACTTTCAGTATCTCTACCAACCAAAAGAGCTTCGCGCTAGGTGAGCCTGTGGTACTGCAATTAATGCTGGGAACGACGGCTGCGGGTGGGCGCCGGGTGCATACTTGGCTGCATCCGAATTGCGGCTTGGTCAAAATCGTGATTCGCAAGCCTAGCGGCGCAGTTGTGGTTTATGAACCGCTAATCGATCATTTAGTTGGCCAGCGAGAAAGTACGATCGCGCGCGATGATGTAATTCCAGAAAGCGCATATATCGGCTATGGCAAAGACGGATTTTATTTCGATCAACCCGGAAATTACCGGGTACGGGCGGTCTATGGGGCTTTGGACGGTTCAGAGGTATTCTCGGATATCATCACTATTCGCGTTCGCTATCCTGTGACGCCAATTGAGGAAGAATTGGCCGCTCTGTTTATCGGCGACGAACAGGGTTCTTTGCTCTATTTGCTGGGTTCGGATGATGAGTCTTTGCGAAGCGGTAACGATGCTTTTGAGGAAGTTCTAGCAAAATATCCGAAACACGCGATGGCAAACTATGTTCGGATGGTGAAGGGTATCAACGCTAGCCGTGACTTTAAAACGATTACCGACGATCGTGAAACCCGGGTGATTGTACGCCCTGCGGAGTTGGATGAAAGCGCCAAGTTGCTGACAGCAGTCGCCGATTCCAATATTCTCGACCCTGTTTCGGCACAGATGTCCCTTTCCTGTTTAGCTGAGGTTCAGGCTAAAACCGGCGATGAGGATGCTGTTAGCAAAACCTTTAGCAAAATCTCAGCAATGGAAGTCAAGACATTGCGATCGGCAGCCAAGAAGTAAAAAGTGAATTGGTGAATTACCCAGAAGATTGCTTTACTTTATTTTAAACTAAATAAGTAAAGCAATTTTTGTTAGTTTGTACAAAACACTGCTAGGAACAACTTCACAGCATTAATGATAAGTCTGTTGTTGGTTCGACACCTGATAATTCTGTTGGCACTTTTGGCGATCGGGTCTAGCTGCGTACCCGATCGCCCCCAAGCCGATTTTTTTACCCCTTACCATTACCAAGCGAGTACCACTATGCGTTTATCGATCAAACTTCGCGACGGTTTCAGCAATAACACAGTGACTGTAGAAGTGAATGAACAGGAAGTCTATCGCAAGTCTGGCGTGACTACGGATTTGACGATTTCCTTCGCGGATGCGGTGGAAGTTCCTGTTGGGGAATCCACAGTTAAATTGAAGGTGGCGGTGGAGGGTGGCGAGACGCAAACCAAGGAAATCCGAGTGCAAGAGACTCCTTTTGTTGATGTCTGGATTCTTAACGGAAAAATGGAGTTGCGAGCATCCAAGGAAGAGATGCCGATGCTTTAGCAACTAGCCGATTCCACGGGAAATTAAACATTGACATCTTGCGGTTATTTCATAATTGTGCAAAGCCGATTTTTGGGCGCTGCGAACTGGTGCGGGCTGTACGCAGCAGACAGAAACAGGTACAATAGCATTGTAGCTGTTGCAACTTTAGGTAAAATAAGTTAAAAAGCCAGGTGACAATGACTGAAGCCTCCGATTTTTCCAATGTCGATCAAGAATTAGATGACACAATTTTAAGCTTCGCAGACATTCAGGCAGAACTCAACCTGCGCCACGCTAAAGATGCTCTGCGAGATATAGTAGAAAATCTCGACTTGACAGTTCAAGAGCGAACTGGACTGGAACCAGAAATTGGCGGGTTAGAGAAAATGCTCGACAAGCTAGAGCGCGCTTGCGTGCAAATAGCTGTGTTTGGGATGGTGGGAAGGGGAAAATCTTCGGTTTTGAACGCGCTGCTAGGTCAAAATGTGTTTGAAACTGGCCCGACTCACGGGGTGACTCGCACGACGACTATCGGCCAGTGGGATGTCGGAGAGGGAATTGATGAGAATTTGCCCGATGGCTTACGCCCCGCTACGCTACGACTTTCGCCAGTTATTTACCGTTTGTCGCAAGTTGAATTAGTCGATACTCCGGGAATAGATGAAGTTGACGGCGAAACTCGCGAACTTTTAGCCCGCCGCGTTGCTCAACAAGCAGATTTGATTTTGTTTGTGGTTGCTGGCGACATTACGAAGGTGGAATACGCAGCACTTTCGCAGTTGCGGGAAGCCGGAAAACCGATGTTATTAGTGTTTAATAAAATTGACCAGTATCCTGATGCAGACAGGCTGGCAATTTATCATAAAATTCGGGACGATCGCGTCAGAGAATTATTGTCTCCCGATGAAATTGTGATGGCGGCGGCTTCGCCTTTGACAGCGAGGGCGGTGCGCCGTCCCGACGGCAGTATGGGTGTGCAAATGACTCGCAGTTTGCCACAAGTGCAAGATTTAAAATTAAAGATTTTGGAGATTTTAGACCGAGAAGGCAAGTCTTTGGTGGCGCTGAATACGATGCTCTGTGCGGGGGATATTAACGAGCAGTTGGTGCAGCGAAAAATGGAAATTCGAGATGACGCGGCTAATCGAATTATCTGGAACGGGGTAATGACGAAAGCGGTGGCGATCGCACTTAATCCAATTACTGTAGTTGATATTCTTAGCGGTGCGGTAATTGATGTGGTGATGATCTTAACTTTATCTAAAGTTTACGGCATTGCGATGACGGAAGCGGGCGCGGTGGAATTGCTGCAAAAGATTGCGATTAGTATGGGGGGAATTACTGCGGGGGAATTGTTGGCTAATTTTGGTTTGAGTTCTTTGAAAGGATTGTTGGGTTTGGCGACGCCGGCGACGGGGGGTTTGGCTTTAGGGCCTTATTTGTCTGTGGCGGTGACGCAAGCTGCGATCGCCGGGGTTTCTTCCTACGGAATTGGTCAAGTTACTAAGGCTTATTTGGCTAATGGTGCTTCTTGGGGAGATGATGGGCCAAAGGCTGTGGTGAGCAAGATTTTGTCTTCTTTGGATGAGGATTCTATTTTAAATCGGATTAAGGAGGAGTTGCGGGCTAAGTTGGATTTGGGAAGTGTGGAAAAACAGAAATCTTAGCGATCGACTGTTTTACGTTGACCCAGCAATTATGGCGCAGCCCTGGCGCAATCCGGCAGGGGTTTAAACCCCTGCCTCAAAGCTAAATTTGTGTGAAGACAATTTAACAAATTATTAGGATAACAACCTGTTACCAATTAGCAATTATTACTATATCTTACTAACTCACAACTTATGCAACTGGCACAGGTGGGGAGATTACGGCAAATAAGGTGTGCTGTGCACACCCTACTCTAATTCCGCGAAGGCGAACTTTGTTTATGTAGCCGCCAATTCGATTCGGCGGGTTAAGATCGAATTTTTAATCCTAATCCGAGTCAGCGGCTTAACATCAGGTTTTCAACCCTAATTCGCTCCTATTTATAACCCCTATTTTTCTCCGACCAAATGCGGGTTGGTAGTCCCCAAACATAGACAAATCCTTCGGCAGCTTTGTGATCGAATTCGTCCTCTGCGCCGTAGGTTGCTAAGTCGAAACTGTACAGTGAATTGTCAGATTTGCGGCCGACAATCGTCGCATTTCCTTTGAATAGTTTGAGCCGCACGGTTCCAGTGACTCGCTTTTGCGTGTCCTGAATAAATGCGTCTAAAGCGGTTTTCAAAGGATTGTACCAAAGACCGTTGTAAATCATTTGGCTGTAAGTTTCTTCGATGCCGCGCTTGTATCGCGTGACATCTGCTGTCAGGGTCAAACTTTCTAAGTCTCGGTGCGCGTGCATCAAAACTAAAATCGCTGGTGTTTCGTAAATTTCCCGCGATTTAATCCCGACTAAGCGGTTTTCAATCATGTCGATGCGCCCTACTCCGTGATTTCCAACTATTTCGTTGAGTTGGGAAATTAAGGCAACTGGTGATAAATCTTTGCCGTTTAAAGTGACAGGATTCCCGCAATCAAAACCGATTTCTAGGTATTCGGGTGTGTCGGGAGTTTGCTCGATCGCCTTTGTCATCAAATACACCTCTTCCGGCGGTTCCGCCCAAGGATCTTCGAGGATTCCGGCTTCAATTGCCATTCCCAATAAGTTGCGATCGATACTGTAAGGCGAAGACTTTTTCACCGGCGACGGAATGCCGCATTTTTCACCGTATGCGATCGTTTCCTCCCGGCTCATTTTCCACTCCCGCGCCGGTGCTAAGATTTTAATCTTGGGGTTGAGCGCGCCGATCGACACATCGAACCGCACCTGATCGTTTCCTTTACCTGTGCAACCGTGGGCGATCGCATCTGCACCGTATTTTTCCGCAGCTTCTACTAACAATTTAGCAATCAGCGGGCGAGCTAGGGCAGTCGAAAGGGGATAACGATTTTCGTAAAGTGCGTTAGCTTGAATCGCTGGAAACGCATAGTCTTTGACAAATTCTTCGGTAGCATCAATAACTAAAGATTCCGAAGCACCGGATGCTAAAGCTTTTTTGCGGATTGGTTCTAATTCGTCTCCCTGTCCCAAATCCGCGGCCAGAGTAATTACCTCTTCCACACCCCACTCGTTTTTGAGGTAAGGAATGCAGACGGAGGTATCGACTCCGCCCGAATATGCTAGCACAACTTTTTTAGCGCGACTCATTGCTATTTACATCCTGAATTTAACTGACATCTTGCACCATTGTCACTAAGCTTTTCAGGGCGGGCTCTTCGGCCCACCCACAAAAAAATATCATTTTTGTGGAACAGGCCGGAAAGCCTGTTCTTGAGAATGGTGCAAGATATCCGATTTAACCGACTTTTCATTATGCACCTAATTGAGATCGATTCTTGTCAGAAATAGTACAGATTTATATATTCTTTTTTTGCTAAACTTGGCTATTTACCGGGGGAGTTGCTGGGGAAAATCTGCTACCGTGGGATACGGTAACTGTGGCGATGGGGAAAAACCGTGTTTTTTAGTGTTGTGATTCCGACGTACAATCGTAAACCGATTTTGGCAAAATGTCTACTGGCTTTGGAAAATCAGCAGTTCGGTGAGATTGTCAGAGAGTATGAAGTAATTGTCGTAGACGACGGTTCGACGGACGGGACGCTGGAGTGGTTGGCGACAAATGCTGACTTGTTGCCTCATGTGCGATCAATCTGTCAATCTCACCAGGGCCCGGCGGCGGCCCGGAATTTGGGCGTTGAAGATGCTAAGGGCGATACGATTATTTTTATTGACAGCGATTTGGTGGTAACAGAGCATTTTTTGCAAGCACACGCCGATGCTTTACTACAGGGTTACAAAGATACTGATGCTGTTTTTACTTACGGCAGCGTGATTAATACTTGCAATTTCGACAATCCTACCTCAGAGTCTTATAAAATCACCGATTTTTCAGCGGCTTATTTTGCTACGGGAAATGTGGCGATCGCCCGTCACTGGCTACTGGCTGCTGGACTGTTTGACAATCGCTTTCAACTGTACGGATGGGAAGATTTAGAGTTGGGAGTTAGGTTAAAAAAATTAGGTTTGAAACTCATTAAATGTCCGGATGCTGTCGGCTATCACTGGCATCCACCTTTTAGTTTAGAGCAAATTCCGGGCATGATTGACCGAGAAATTCAGCGCGGTAGAATGGGAGTTTTGTTTTATCAAAAACACCCAAGTTGGGAAGTACGGATGATGATTCAAATGACTTTTTTGCACCAAATCCTATGGGGAGTTTTATCATTAGGTGGGATGCTGAACGAGCGAACTATGACTCCTTTTTTGCAGTGGTTGATTGACCAAGGCAAGCCGCAGTTAGCTCTAGAAATTGCTCGGATTTTTCTGAATTGGTATAACGTGAAAGCCGTGTACGCCGCTTGCGGGGAATTGCAGACCGAGACAAAGATACCATAAATCAGCCCGACAGCGCAAATAAAATATAAGATATTGTAGGAGTCTTTCAGGGCCCATTGGTGTCAACTTAAGCTCAAATGTAGTAAAGGCCTACTGTTTGACAATTATGTCTACACTGCCCTAGCGCTGCTAAAAAGGAGGATTTAGGGAACTCAAGACTTGGATACAAACCAGAAAAACAAATAATTTTAGTCTTAAGTTGACACCCATGTTCCGGCCTGTTTTAATTAACCTTTCCAGTGAGGATATCTACTGAAAAAAAACACAAAAAAAGCCACCAGATAAAGGCAGGCAAAATCGGTTGATAGAAAGTTTACAAGCTTTACCTTTAATCAAAATTGCTTGCTTAGCCTGTGATTTGAGCAATATAGGCTGTTTTCTCACTCGGCTCCGATAATTTTATCTACCAACATTTTCCAACGAGCATTAGTTTTGATATAATGACAGATAATTTAGGAGTGTGCTAGAGAGCCAATAGTTGTGCTGGTTTATCTGAGAGTGTTAGCTACAAGCGGTTAATGACTTTAAAAATATTCCCACATATACAACTTGAATCGTTTGAGGGTCTGCTGTGAATAGAACTGACAATAAAAATCCAAGACTAGAAACACTTAGACTTCAAAATACTGTCTTACAAGAAAATATTTTAATGGTGGACGACCATCCAGAAAGCTTGCGACTTTTATCCCAGCTTTTGTCTAAGCGGGGATATAAAGTGCGGCCGACACGAGATGGTAAATTGGCTCTTAACTTTGCTCTCTCGAATCCACCCGATTTGATTTTGCTGGACATTATGATGCCCGGTATGGATGGCTATCAAGTCTGCGAACAGCTAAAAGCTTGTCCGCAAACCAAAGATATTCCTGTGATTTTTATTAGCTGTTTCGATGAAGTTTTTGATAAAGTCAAAGCTTTTTCACTGGGAGCGGCAGACTACATTACTAAACCATTTCAAACAGAAGAAGTGGTGAGCCGCGTCGCAAATCAACTGCTTCTGAGCCGTCTTTATAAACAAATTTTAGCACAAAATGCGCGTCTGCAAGCAGAAATAGAAGAACGCAAGCGGATCGAAGCAGAACTCCGAGACAGCCAACGCTGGCTGTCGGCAGTAATTCAAACACATCCTAATCTTTTGTACGTTTCCGATTTGATTGAACAGCGAACTCTGTATATCAACCGCGAAATCTATAGCGATATTGGCTACACCCTAGAAGAAATCCAGCAGATGGCAGGAGGATTTCTTCCTAACTTAATACACCCAGACGATTTGCCAGGATTCTCAGAACATCTGAGGAGGATTGAGGTAGCAAAAGACGGTGAAAGCTTTGAGTTTGAGTACCGAATTCAGCACAAAAATGGTGAATATCGCTGGTTTGTTAGCGTGGATACCGTGTTTGCCAGAACAGCCGACGACAAACCTTGGAAAATTTTGGGGACGGCTACTGAAATTAGCGATCGCAAACAAGCAGAACTCGAACTTAAAACAGCTTTAGCTGCTTTGGAACGGCAAATCAAACAAAGATTTATGCTAGAAACGATTACTCTCGAAATTCGATACAGCTTAAATCAAGATCAAGTTTTTCAAACAGCTAGTGCCCAAATAGGTCGAATTTTTAATGCCGATTGCTGCTTGGTTCACACCTACACAGACCACCCTAGTCCCCGCATTTTTTGTGTGGGAAAATACAGAAAATCTGACTCAGGATCGCTTTTAGATGTAGAAATTCCTGTGCAGGGCAATCCTCACGCTCAGTTTTTATTGTCCCAAGATCAAGCTGTAGTTTCTGACGATGTTTTTTCCGAACCGCTGCTAGAAAACGTCCGAGATTTGTGCTGTCAAATAGGTCTGAAATCCATGATATCTATCCGCACTTCTTACCAGGGAAAAGCCAACGGAATGATATGCTTGCATCAGTACGATCGCCCCCGCCACTGGACGCAGGAGGAGATCAGATTATTGAGTGCTGTGGCGGCACAGATGGGAATTGCGATCGCTCAAGCAACTCTTCTGGAACAAGATAAACAACAGCGACTTAAACTTCAACAAAGCGAAGCTAGTCTAGCAGCAGCCCAGAAAATTGCCCATATCGGCAGTTGGGAATTTGATTTAGTCACCAATAAAATTACTTGGTCAGAAGAAGTATTCCGCATTTTTGGTCTTGACTCAAGTGCAACTGAACCGACATCTGCCAAACTTTTAAAGATGTGTCATCCCGACGACAGAGAATTATTTCAACAAACAGTCAGCCTGACTATTTCACAAGGCATTGCCTACAAAAGAGAGTTTAGATTTTTGCATCCTAGCGGTCAAATTATCTACGTGGAAGGAAGGGGAGAAGCTGTTTTTAGCGAAACCGGGGAAGTAATCAAACTGTTGGGAACAGTGATGGATATTAGCGATCGCAAACAAGCCGAAGCAGCTTTGCAAATTAGCGAAGAACGTTTTTATCTGGCATTTGAAGGCAGTGCGATGGGATTGTGGGACTGGAATCTAGCCACAGGAGAAGTCTATTTTAATCCGCGGTGGAAAATGATGCTGGGATATGAAGTAGAGGAAATAGCAAATAGTTTTGCATCCTGGGAGAAACTGGTACATCCAGAGGATTTGTCTCCGGCTAAAGCAGCGCTAAGTGCTCACCTCGAAGGCCAAAATCCTACTTACGAAGTGGAATTTAGGATGCTGACAAAATCAGGCAAGTGGAAGTGGATTTTAGCTCAAGCGAAGGTGATGGAACGCGACGCTTCGGGAAATCCTTTGCGGATGACGGGCACGCATATTGATATTAGTGATCGCAAACAAGCCGAAGTAGATTTGCAATTTAGCGAACAGCGAGAACGAGAAAAAGCGCAACAGTTAGAAAAAACTCTGGCTGACTTGAAAAAAGCTCAATCTCAGCTTATTCAATCAGAAAAAATGTCAAGTATTGGGCAAATGGTAGCGGGAGTAGCCCACGAAATTAATAACCCCATCAGCTTCATCTATGGCAATATTATTCCCGCCGCACAGTATGCTCGCGATTTGGTAAAATTGATCCATCTCTACCAGCAATACTATCCCGAACAAGTTCCAGAAATAGCCCAAGAATTGGCAGAAGTTGAGGTAGATTTCATTGCTGATGATTTCCCAAAAATCATGTCTTCAATGCAAGAAGGTGCTAACCGAATTAAGCAGATAGTGCTGTCTTTGAGAAACTTTTCGAGACTAGACGAAACAGAGCGCAAAGTAATAGACATTCATGAAGGGATAGAGAGCACTTTGGTGATTTTGCAGCACCGATTCCAGTCACAGCCAAAACGTCGGGAGATTCAAGTTATTAAAAATTACGGGAACCTGCCCAAAGTCGAGTGTTATCCGGCTCAATTAAACCAAGTATTTATGAATTTGCTGGTGAATGCGATCGACGCTGTGGAAGAGTCATCAGCAAACTGTACTTGCAAAGTTAACCAGATTCGAATTGTTACTGAAGTCAGCAGCGAAAATCAAGTGCGTGTGGGGATTTCTGACACCGGGCCCGGTATCCGTCCCGAAATTCAGTCAAGGATGTTTGACCCATTTTTTACTACCAAACCGATCGGCACCGGCACTGGTTTGGGGCTGTCGATTAGTTACCAAATTGTGAAAGACACCCACGGCGGTAAGTTGGAGTGTCATTCAGAAGTTGGCCGGGGAACAGAATTTGCCATCGAACTGCCAATTTCGCAAAAGTTAAAAGTTAAAAGTTAGGATAAGCTGTTAAATCAGGGGCGGTAAATTAACCATAATTTTTGTAGGCGCCAGTTCACCAACCATCTATAATATCAGCCAGAGATGAGCCTAAACCCACCCCGACCGTCAGATGGGAGGGAATTCAACGGATATTATATGAATCGTCTATCAGAACCTATTTTAGAGTGCGTCATAACCTGACATTTTCTCCCGTACTTGCTGCGAACGGTCTGTCATTTAGTTTAATCTTATCTTAAACATGATATAATGAAAAGTTAGCCTTTTGAGGCTCCAGACGTGGAGCTGCTAAAATTAGTAGTGAATATTACAGTTGCTATTATACAAACTCTGTCAACATACGTCTGCTGTAGCGTCTACCACATTTTAACTGAATTATGACTGACTCAATTCGCTTCCTCATGTGTGCTCCCGACCACTACGATGTGGATTACGTGATTAATCCGTGGATGGAGGGAAATGTCCACAAATCATCGCGCGATCGCGCCGTTGAACAGTGGGAAAAACTTTACCACGTCCTCAAAGACAACGCTGTGGTAGACCTCGTACCGCCCGCAAAAGGTTGGCCTGATATGGTTTTCACCGCCAACGCAGGCTTACTTTTAGGCAATACCTTCGTCCTCAGCCGTTTCTATCACAAAGAACGCCAAGGCGAAGAACCCTATTTCAAAGCATGGTTTGAAAGCAAAGGTTTCACAGTTCATGAACTCCCGAAAGACTTGCCGTTTGAGGGCGCTGGCGATGCTTTGCTCGATCGCGAAGGACGCTGGTTGTGGGCGGGATACGGATTCCGTTCCGAACTCGACTCGCACCCGTTACTAGCAAAATGGCTCAACATAGAAGTGCTTTCGCTGCGTTTAGTTGACGAACGTTTCTATCACCTAGACACCTGTTTTTGTCCTCTGACAGGCGGCTATTTGCTCTACTATCCAGCAGCATTTGACTCCTACTCCAACCGCTTAATCGAAATGCGAGTTGCGCCGGAAAAACGCATTGCTATTGAAGAAGCCGATGCCGCAAATTTTGCCTGCAATGCGGTCAATATTGACAAAGTTGTGGTAATGAACAAGGTTAGCGAAGCCTTAAAATCGCGCATTACTCAGGCCGGTTTTCAAGTAATTGAAACGCCGATGAGCGAATTTCTGAAAGCGGGCGGCGCCTGTAAGTGTTTGACGCTACGGGTAACGGAACCGGTGCAAGAAGATCGATCGGCAAACGTGATGGTAGAAAGCCGCACAATTCGCATGGAAGGTCACTTACTTGACGCTGGTTTAATTAGTCGTGCTTTGGACTTAATTGTCGATCTCGGCGGCAGTTTCCAAGTGCTCAATTTCAATTTAGGAGAGCAGCGGCAAAGCACATCATCGGCCGACGTTAAAGTTTCGGCTCCTTCCCACGATGTGATGGAAGAAATGATGGGAATGCTGATTGACTTGGGTGCCGTGCCGCCACCACAAGAGATTTGCGACGCTATTTTAGAACCAGTAGTCCAAGATGGTGTCGGCCCGGACGACTTTTATGTGAGTACCATTTATCCCACAGAAGTGCGGGTAAATAACCAGTGGGTGAAAGTGCAAAATCAGCGGATGGATGGAGCCGTTGCTATTACTGAAACTGCTGATGGTTTAGTGGCTAAATGCAAATTATTGCGCGACTTAAAAGTAGGTGAAAAAGTCGTTGTAGATGTAGTGGGTATCCGCACCATCCGCAAAACAGAATCGCGGGAACAGCGCAATTCTCAAGAATTCAGTTTTATGTCGGGCAGCGTTTCTAGCGAGCGCCGCGTAGAATTGGTAGTGGAACAAGTAGCGTGGGAATTACGCCAAATTCGCGATCGCGGTGGCAAAGTTGTAGTTACCGCAGGGCCTGTTGTCATCCACACCGGCGGTGGCGAACATTTAGCCCATTTGATTCGCGAAGGTTACGTACAAGCGTTGTTGGGCGGAAACGCGATCGCAGTTCACGACATGGAACAATCGAATATGGGAACCTCTTTAGGGGTTGACATGAAACGCGGTATTGCTGTGCGCGGCGGACACCGACATCACTTGAAAATAATTAACAGTGTGCGACGTTACGGGAGTATTGCAAAAGCTGTAGAAGCAGGCCTGGTTACTAACGGTGTGATGTACGAGTGCGTGAAGAACAATATACCGTTTTCTCTTGCCGGTTCGATCCGCGATGACGGCCCGCTTCCTGACACGCAAATGGATTTAGTTAAAGCTCAAGAAGAATATACTGAGCTGTTACGAGGTGCGGATATGGTGTTAATGCTGTCGTCTATGCTGCACTCAATTGGTGTGGGAAATATGACGCCGGCTGGTGTGAAGATGGTCTGTGTGGACATTAATCCGGCGGTGGTGACGAAATTGAGCGATCGGGGTTCGATCGAGTCTATTGGAGTTGTTACCGATGTGGGATTGTTCCTAAGTTTGTTGGTTAATCAATTGGATAAATTGACTAGCCGCCATCATGTAACTCAATCTGTTTAGATGTAGCGCGGAATCGGCGGTTGAAACCCGGCGGAAATCTCCCCTAGGGCGTGTTTTCTTGACCCGGAGATCCCCCTAACCCCCCTTAAAAAGGGGGCTGGAAGCACTCAAAGTCCCCCTTTTTAAGGGGGATTTAGGGGGATTGAGACTAGGCTACAACCCTGAGTTAGAGTACGAAATTCCTATAAATGTTGAGGATAACAGTAATGGTACAGGAATTAATAGACCTCAGAAATTGTATTTTAGAAGGCAGGAAGGAAGATGCTCTAGCAATTGTCGATGAATTAGAGGGCATGAGCAAACAAGCAACTCTGCGAAATATCGGGTCTTTTTTACTGATTCTGCTAATCCACCTAATTACAAATCAAGTAGAACAGCGTTTAACAAATTCTTGGGCCGCTTCTATTGCAAATTCTGTCCGAGGTATTAAAAAGCTCAATCTCAAAGATAATAAAACATCCTACTATATCAATTCCTCGGAGTGGGAGCCTTTTATAGAAGATGAACTAGAAGCGGCTATTCGTGAGTCTAGCCGGGAAGTGTTGGAAGGACAGTTAAGCCGTGCTCAACTCAATCAAAGAGTGGACAGAGAGCAAATTATGGCGATCGCAACTGGGCTACTGTCTTTGACCTACACTTATTCTAGAGGTGAATTCGAGGATGCGATCGACGAATATTTGTCCCAGTTGCCTGGGGGTGAAGAGTGGAGTTGAGAAAGTCAAAAATCGAAAAAGCATTGCTGTAGAATAGTCAGGGTAATAAAGGATTTGTGCGATCGCACCCTATGGAAAGCTATTCGTAAATCAAAGCGTGGCTGGGGTGGGTTTACTGGCTATTTCCCGCTGGTTTAGCTATTTGGGGAATTCGCCCCTAAATCGGCTGCAACTTTAGATATTGCAATAAAAAACCTCAGACCCGCAAGTCTGAG
The DNA here is from genome assembly GCF_036700965.1 of Microcoleus sp. Pol8_D6. Classification (NCBI taxonomy): domain Bacteria; kingdom Bacillati; phylum Cyanobacteriota; class Cyanophyceae; order Oscillatoriales; family Microcoleaceae; genus Microcoleus; species Microcoleus sp. Pol8_D6. The sequence continues at coordinate 48,372 of NZ_JAUBPW010000017.1, forward strand.
GACCGGAGTTCCTGAAAATCGTCACTTCTTACTATTGTCGCTAACAAACAGCACAACATACAAGAGGGGTGCAACCCAGCACGACAGCTTGTAGCAGACAGAAATTGCTTCCTGACTCGGAAGGCGAAAGCAATTTTTAACTCAACACTTCACAAAAGCAAAACAATTCTTCTCGCCATTTTCAGATCTGAGTTGATAATTATTGCTTTAGGATGGCAGTCTGTCCTCGATCGCAATATAAGGCTCACCGTGAGTGCCCGTATATATTTGAGTCGGGCGGTAAATGCGGTTTGCCTCTAGCTGTTCCTTCCAGTGCGCCAACCAGCCAGCAACGCGGGCGATGGCAAAAACTGGTGTAAATAAGTCGATCGGAATTCCCATTTTTCGGTAAACCAGACCCGAATAGAAATCTACATTTGCATAAATTCCTTTGTGACCCAATTTCTCCTCAACCACTTCTTCCAACTCGACAGCAATGTCGTAATAATCATCGTGACCGAAGTTCTCAAATAACTGTTCTGCTAACCCTTGGAGAATAGTTGCTCTCGGATCTTTCACCTTGTAAACTCGGTGACCGAAACCCATGATTTTGTCCTTATTTGCAACGCACTTCTCGACAAAAGGCCGCACGTTTTCTACCGAACCAATTTGCTCCAACATATCAATCACTTCTTCATTAGCTCCCCCGTGCAGCGGCCCCGCCAAAGTGCCAACTGCTGAAGCAATTACCCCGTAAGGGTCTGTCAGCGTCGAAGCTGTTACCATTGCCGAAAATGTAGAGGCATTAATTGTATGTTCAGCGTGGAGAGTCAGACAAGTGTCAAAAATGCTAGCTAACAGCGGATCGGGTTCTTGCTCGTTGAGCATATAAAGAAAGTTAGCCGAGTAGTCCAAGTCATCCCTCGGCCGCACCGGGTCATTTCCCCGTCGCATTTGCTGGAACGCTGCTACCATTGTGGGAATCTTAGCTAGCAGCCGCACTACAGCTTCTCGAATGTATGCTGGGTTAGCCAGAGCTCTGCGTGAGTAGAACAAGCCCAGGGCGGCTGCTGAAGCTTGCAGTGCGTCCATGGGATGTCCTCTTTCTGGAAAGCATTTCATCATGTCCCGGATGCGATATTTGATCCGGCGGTGATAGCGAATTTCATGCTCGAAAGCTTCTAGTTCTTCCTTTGTCGGAAGTACCCCCCAGATTAATAAATATGAAGTTTCGAGAAAGGAGCTTTTGAGTGCCAGTTCCTCGATGCTAATCCCGCGATATTCCAGCAACCCTTTTTGTCCATCGACGTAGCTAATGCTGGACAAGGTGGCGGGAACACCTTCTAAACCTGGTTTGAATTCGCCGACGACCATTGCGATACCGTTTTATGTGAGTTCAATCTACTAAAAGTACATTACCAGAAACGAAGATAGTGTCACAGTCTTGACAAATAATCATTTAATTGGGGTTCAGAAACCGGGTTTTTCAACAGATAGCCCGATCGCCCCGCTGCGTATTGTCGCCCCTCAAACCCGGTTTCGCCGTGCCAGAATGCGGTTTTAAGAGGGCTGGCGCGTCCTGTTAATGTCGGGGCGGTTCGCTGTTTCTAGGGGAGCAAAAACTTGGGCGCAGTTAGCCAAAACATTTGGCTGCGGCCCACTGGGGAGCCTGTTTCGGGGAGGATTAAGCCGATGATACCTGCTTTTTTGAGAATCAGGGCATCTTGCGATCGACCCCAAAGCAAAGTTTCTGCCCAGTTGCCTAAGTCTGGTTGGTGGCCAACCAGGGCCAAGCTGTGGCTACCTATTTCCTGCCAATGTTTGTACCACTCCAGCCAGTTCCCGATGTCTCCTGAAGGTGCGAGGGTGGCTGATTCTTCTATTTGGGAACTCAAACCGACTGTTTGCAGGATTTGGGCGGTTTGCTGGGCCCGCAGTAGGGGACTGGTGAGAATCAGGTCAAACTGAATTTCGAGTTCGTACAGCCGTTGGGCAATTTTCCTTGTTTTACGATCGCCCTCTTTAGTCAGGGGGCGTTCTGAGTCTGTATCATATTCTTCGGGTGCGGCGGCGATACCGTGCCGGATCAGATAAATAACCATATATCAATACTTCCAGGCATTGGGTCCCGTTTTTCTAGGAGATGTCTAGGATATACCTACCTTTTGCCTATTCTACAACTGTATTGAAATCTGGCGCTGTCATCTGGTTGGCGCTTGTGTAGCGATCGCGCCCTTGTCGTTTCGCATCATATAATGCTTGATCGGCGAGGGCAATGAGTTCATCCGGTGATGTTTCCGCAGTGGGAATCACAGTTGCAATTCCCATGCTAACAGTCACGATCAAGCTCACATTAGATTGCTCGTGAGGGATTCCCAAATCTCGGATTGCCTCTCGGATCGACTCAGCAACCGCAATCGCGCCATCCGCATCCGTATTCGGTAGGATAGCAGCGAATTCTTCGCCCCCGTAACGTGCAAACAGATCCGATGAACGTTTAACCGCTTGTGCAGCCGATGAAGCCACTTTTACTAAACAAATATCCCCAGCTTGATGTCCGTAGCAATCGTTATATCGCTTGAAATAATCTACATCCAACATAATCAACGAAAGCTGTTGTTTCCCCTGCATCAGTCGGTGCCATTCCGACTGCAATCGCTCATCAAAACAGCGGCGGTTTGCTACTTGTGTTAACCCATCTGTCGTAGCAATTAATCTTTCTTGTTCCGCCCGGTGTCTGAGCATCTCCTCGGCCCGCTTGCGTTCTGTAATATCAGCAAAAGTTGTTACTACCCCATAGGGTTGAGACTGATTCATTTGGAACAGCGGTTGCGAATTAATCGAAATCCAAGTCAGCGTTTTATCCGATTTCTGAATGCCCATCACCACATTTGATACGGGTTTTCCTGTCCGTAGGGTAATCATTGCCGGATGCTGTTGGCAGGGGAAAGGAGAGCCATCTTCGTGAACGGTTCGCCAGTCTAAATCTATGGATGTACGCCCCATCAGTTGTTCGGGGATCAGTCCGAGAATCCTTCCGGCACTAGCATTACAGGTAGTAATTTGTCCGTCTGCGAGCTGAAGTACGACGCCTTCAGTCATGCTTGTAATCACAGAACGATACCGTTCCTCGCTCTCCTGTAATTGACTCAGGAGAATGTTTTTAGCCTCAAACTCTGAAGCCAGATGCAGGCTACCCGCCAAAAACCCGGCCATCAGTTGTAAGGTATGAATATCTGACTCTGTAAAGGCACAGGGTCTAGCGGAAACAACTTTTAAGACGCCAACCCGATCGTCCTGATAGAACAAGGGAACAACCACCAGTGACCGGATACCAATGCGCTGACAGACAGACTGCTCCACCCGTGCATCGGTTTGTGAATCATCACAAAGCATAATTTGGCCGGTCGCAATACATTTTCCCGATAAACTTGTCCCTACTTTCATCCGTAATCCAACATAGGTGCTGGCGATACCGCTGGCTGCCCGATACACCAACTCATCCCCTTCCAAGATTTCAATCACGGCCCCATCGGCACCGATCAATTTTTGAGTTCGATCGTTAATCACCGCCATCACTGCATCCAGGTTAGGATTGCGGATGGCGATTTCCTGTTGGGTGGCAATCACCACAGCCAGACGCCCGAACTCTTGCTGTAATGCTGCTTCTGCTTGCTTGCGATCGGTGATATCCTTCATAAAGCAGTGATGCCCGATCGATCGCTCCTGCGAGTCGTAGGCTGCCAACATCACCACCTGCTTGTAAAAAATCGAACCATCTTTCCTGATACCCCGGGCCTCAACTTCCACTCGGCCCTCGGCTAGCATTTTTTGATAAGCCGTCATCATCCTGTGGCAGTCGTCGGGATGAACTGTTTTCTGCCAATTCATACCAACCATTTCTTCAGGCTGATAACCCGCTATATTGGCGTAGGCTTGATTAACGGTGAGGTAGCGTCCGAAAACATCCAGTCGCGAGATGCCTTCGACAGCATTAGCAAGAGCTGTACTCATTTCTCTGAGTTCTGTTTCCGCCTGGACAATATCCGTAATGTCTTGGGATGTACCAAACAACCGAATGACTTTTCCCTCTGCATTGAGTTGAACCTGTCCTCTGGCTTCGGTATGGCGGATAGAACCATTCGCGCCCACGATTCTAAGGCGCAATAGATAAGGCTCTCCGTGAGTGAGCGCTCGTTGAACTACCCGGTGTAGCTGTTTGGCACTTTCGGGATGGTAAAGCCGCAAGTTTTCTTCATAAGTAGGTTCGCCTAGGGCCCTAGATCGTCCCAAAATCTCGAATAGTTCGGGAGACCAGGTAATTTTACCCGTAATCACGTCCCACTCCCAGTTACCGATGTGGGCAACCCGCTGGGCTTCTGACAACCGGGTTTCACTCTTTTGCAGGGCTGTTTCTGTCTGCTGGCGGTCGGTAATGTCCTTTTCGTTCACGAGCAACATCGGGTTGCCTGTTACCGGGTCGTTGGTACACCGCACGTCCATCCCATGCCAGCGAATTCCCGCCAGAGTAATCACTTGAGCCTCCGTGCTAAATACCTCACCGGACTGAAGAACTGCCATTGCTCGCTCTGCTACCTGAGAGTCAACAAAGTGACTCACAAAAGCATTATCTGTCGCAGAGCCACGGTGCAGCGCCTCCCCGTAACAGCGCAAGGCCGCCGGGTTTTGCAGCAGCGGCACACCTTCGAGGGTGTATAGCGAAACCATCAGCGTGGTGTGTCGGATTGCCTCGATCGATCGCAGGGTTTCCGGTTCGATTTGAGGAGCGGTTTCGACCTTACCCTCGACCAGGATTGCCAAACGCCCGCTATCAATCCTGATGCCAGAGCACCGACAGCCGACAGAAACAGCCTCACCGGCCGGGTAAAACGTCCACTGCTCGGACAAGGTTTGGCCTTGCTCAAACTGCTGCAGATAGCTCTGCAAGCGAATCCGAGTAGACTCTGACAACATATCCCTAAAGTTGCGGATCGCGAGTTGCTGGCGCGTGGAAGCATTCCACAGGTACAAGGAAGCTTGGTTTCCCCATGGCATTTGCCAATCCTCAATATCAAATATCCAGATCGGGTTTTGCAACAAGTCAAAGGCTTTGAGGTGGACAATATCGCCGCTCAGGGAACAGGCAAACTCTGGTGGTAGACAATTTTGATGATTGACTCTGGGCGCGCTTTCTGTATTGGGATCAGTTTGATTCGGTGCTGTTTCGAGTTCCCGCGGTTGATTCGGTGGCAGCACCGGGGGGTGAGATTCCAAGTGCCATATCTTCAACCCGATCTGCATTGCAACCTGTTGCAGGATCTCAAGGTCGAGAGGTTCCCACTGACGCGGATTTCGGCATTGATGAGCAATCAACAGTCCCCAAAGCTTCGGAGATTGCTGTTGTTGGCCATCTAGCAAGATTGGCGCAACTAAATTTGCCTGCACTTGGATGCGATCGAGCAATTCGACATCACAAGCTTGAAGATCACCAGCGTGAATATCAGAAATGCTGCTCGTTTGTCCCTGGCTGTAACGATCTACCCAGGTGGCTTCTAAGCAAGGATCATAAATCTGTTTTCCGAGGGTTGGCGGCCACTGAGCATCAACCGATTCTGCAAATACTATGCCATCTCTATGCGATAGGAAGCGATAAATAATTACGCGATCGGTTTGCAGCAGCACCCTGGTTTCTTCTAGCGCACATTGCAAAATTGTCTCCAGAGCCACGAACTCGTTGATTTTAAGTGCAATTTCTGAAACTTTTTCTAGGCTTTTCTCTAACGACCAAGAGAAAGTCTGTTTTGTAGACATCTCCGTGTTCCTTGTTTTTTTAAGCTATTTTCTACTATCCTAACCGGCTGCAAATAAATATAATAATTTGTTTTAAATTGTAGGAATCGCTACATGGGCTTAGGAAAAAAACCATGTTTATGTGACAAGCAAAACTTTTTTTGACTGCTACAATTACTTTTTTCATATCATTTAGCCAATGGTTTAGGTTGTTGGGTATCTATTTTGATTCTTTTCAAGGTTTTTTTTACTAATTATTATCGAAACTTTCCTGCACCAACTATAACAAATTGTGATTGATTTAGCGAACAAGCACTAAAATATCAAAAAATCAACCTTCATAATTGTTAAAAAGTAAAAATTATTGTGACTTTAGTAAACTCGATAAAACTAAATTTGCTCTGCAACCTGGTTTTTTTGAGCAAAATACTTCGTTGCCTCCCTTGACAATAGTTAAACTACCCAGTTTATTTGGTGTGTATTTTGGGGACATGGGGATAAAATTTATTAGGGTTAGTCCTGGAGAAGTCAACAGGGTTTTTAACCTCCTTACTTCGTTAAAAGTGGCATCTTGCAGGATTTTCAATAAACTTTTTATGGGCGGATTCTGCTGCCCAACCCCTACTCCCCACAAGAAAATACAGTTGTTGTGAAACAGGCCGGAAAGCCTGTTGATGGCAGAAGCGCACTAGGCGTGAGTTCAAACCCTCAATAAAACTTAACAAAGCCGATTGATGAGAGTTAGAGTGTGGGCAGGACTGATTATCAAGTTAAGATTTTGCCAGGACTGAGAAAAAAAACACGGCAACACCTGGTAGCAAGCGGAGGTCAAAAAGCGATCGCATTCCCAGGCTGTTGCAGGAATTAAGACCGAACCTAAAAAACTCCAGAGTTAATGATCGTAAACAGGATTGTCTTTAGGACTAATTAAATTCAGCAATTTTTGCTTAATCTGAGCATCAAATACTTCCCATTTCAGCCTTGCATAATCGCTCTTCTCATTCCCACCGGAAAGAAATCCCACCGGAATTTCAAAACCTCCAGCTTGACTTCTGCCTCCCCCAAAAAAGCGTCCTTGAGCATCTTGACCGAAGGCTTCTTTAATAAATTCGTCGGGGTCGAGAGTAAGTTTATTAGTTCGCAGGGAGCCAATTACTACTTCAATTTCTTCGTCTTTGTCGTGAACAATTGCGTAGACAACTGCCGTGTGTACGTTCTCTTCTGTTACTAAAAAGTCCGCCGCTTGGGGAATAGAATCCCGATCGTCATAGCGGAGGTAGCCGATGCCGGCGATAGAAAAATTGTTCTGGACGGTGCGGTGTTTGAGCGATCGCTCGATCGCGTCCATCACCCACTTAGAACGAGACGACTGTAACACTGCATTCAGCAACTGCGGGTCGTAAAATCGGCTCAAATAAGCGGCAGCTAAAAAGTCCTCTTCCTGAGCTTGTCTGAGGGCGATCGTATCCGATCGCAAACCGTGCATCAAAGCTGTAGCACACTTGATGTGCAGACTGACGCTGGCGTCGAGAGCTAACATTCCAGACTGTAAATATTCGGCAAAAATGGTGGCTGTAGCGCGGATTTGAGGGCGCAAATCGGTAAATTCTGCGTTCATTTCCCCCTGCAAATTGTGATGATCGATGACGGCGGCGATCGGAACTCCAGCCGCTAAAATATACTGGGTTAAGTTACAAGTCGTCCCTTGATTGTCAATGAAAGCGCAGCCCTGAAACACCGACAAATCCTTAGTCTTTACTGTTTCCAGCGTCCACCGCTGCAACGGCAACCCTGTCAATTTAACTAAGGCAATATTTTCTTGGTGGCTGAGGGCGCCGGCGTAGATAATCTCGCATTGGATATCGTATTGTTCGGCAATTAATTTGTAAGTCCAAGCGCTGGAAAGTGCGTCGGGATCGGGAAAATCTTGCAGCAAGATTAACTGGCGAGTGCCTTTGTGCCGATCGAACATTTGGCGCAATTGCTCGACTTTGCGATCGTGCAATTCCTCGCGGAGACGGCTGCGGTTTTCCTCGGAAACAACTTCGGCTTTGCTGCGCCGTTTCCCAGGCCCACTCACTCCGGGTACAACCTCGCTGCTGGCCTCAAGTTCACTTTTTTCGCGGTTGCCGGATGTTTCATCGGAATTGTTAGGGGGATGGTCTTTCATCGGTAAAAATTAACAATTTAACTATTTCAGGATTTGCACGACATTCGATCTTAAACCCGGTTTGTTTGTAGATGCCTGTTGGTCCAAGCCCATACTTTTTACGACAAACCTGATTTAAGAGCGTAAATTCTCTCTTTAATTTTTTAATTCATGCAGAGAGTGTGTGTTGCCAGGAACGAAGCAGCCTCAGAACTAATAACTCCCGCAAAAAACCCCCGCGCTTGCGCTGACAGGGGTTTTAAAGGCCTATTACATATTTTTGCCATTCTTTGTGCATACCGCTCTTAACGTGTTTAGTCACTTCAAAATAAAGACCGCTGTGAGGTTTCCTAGGCGGATAGCGCAGCGACATTCCCGCTTCTTTCGGCGTGCGGCTGCCTTTATTGACATTGCAGCGGACACAAGCGGTGACGAGGTTTTCCCAACTGTCGCCTCCTCCGCGCGATCGGGGAATCACATGATCGAGGGTTAAATCGTCCCCCGCATAACTACAGTATTGACAAGAGTGTGCGTCCCGGTGCAAGATGTTCCGGCGGGTCAGCGGAATATCCTTATAGGGAACTCGGACGTAATGCCGCAGTCGGATCACAGTTGGTAGCGGGAAGTTTGGCGCAATAAATTTCCCGTTGTGTTCTACCTGTTCTGCTTTTCCTTTCAGCAACAAAACTACCGCCCTTCGCCAATTGGTGATGTTAAGGGGTTCGTAGGAGGCGTTCAGCACCAGAACATTGCCCATTGTTGATTATTAAAGAGAATATTTTTTTCGATGTTAACACAGGTTCCCCTTTAGGTGGGACAACCTCAGAAAGAGCGAGGGGAGCGCAAAAAACGGTGCAAAACCACTCCTTTACCCTATACCTTTGCGCTTGCGCCCCCTGTGGCTGCACCTGTTTTCTGCCTTTGGTGTTTGTCAGCGAGCTTTTTTCCCTGAGTTTTGGCTTAGATGAGGCCAGTGTGTGCGATCGCAAAAATTTGCAGAATAAACTTTATTTTTTTCTCTAAATGCCTAATCTTCCCGGCAACAAACAGTTTAACTTTTTAGACTATTAGTAACCTTAAATGAAAAAGCTTATTACTGCTCATGAAATTTCGGCTCTTAAAGTCAGCTTTTAGCGCGTCAATTATTGCCCTTGTTGCTCCGATTTTAGCAAACAGTCCAGCCTTTGCTCAAACGCCTTCATTCTTCTGTGGCGCTGCGGGCGGTCGCCCAGCTACAATTGCTGTCCAACAAGGCAAAAATATTCCCGTTATTTTGTGGCTAGCTGATAACTATTTCAATGAATCAGGAGAAGACGCGATTACTCGGTGCACCAGAGTATCGGGAATTCTCAACAACTCACAACCGCAAGGAACTTGGGATAATATTGTCACAGCAGGTGCCTCGCCCACCGGTCAACTAATTATTTGTGCAGCTAATCCTCAAGACGGTTCCTGTAGATTATTATATCAAGTACCCAAAGGCCAAAATCCAGAACAAGCTCGACAAGAACTCTTAAGAAGAGTCACAAATCCTAATGTAAGTGTTTCGCCTGTTAAGGTAAATTGATAGTCATAAGTTATTAGCTACGGGTAGGGACACGGTAATGCCTTGTCCCTACTTGCTAAAGTAATGTATGCACACTACTTGCAGATAGTTGAAACTCTGGTAAAATACTTCGGTTGAGTGGCGAAAAAATTGCAGCTTTGCTTCAGCAATTCTTCTAACCCTTCAACCTGCCTCAACCATACAGTGCCGTTGCTTCCAGCTACAGCAATTTGCTTTCCGTCTCGACTCCAACTGACACTAACAACATTCTCCTCGAACTCAAATTGAGCAACCTGCCGCCCCGCTAAATTCCACAGCCGTACAGTCTTGTCAATTCCCACTGTAGCCAGCCGTTCTCCGTCGGGGCTAAAACTAATTGATTTCGCATCAAAATGCAAGGTTTGAAATTCCTTAACTAATTCTTTTTCTGACAGATTCCACAGCCCAACTTTGCCATTCAATGTTACTGTAGCAAAGCGATACTGGTGTTGAGCCGGAGTGAAACTGATCCCAATTGCCTGAACAGGCAGTGTTTTTTTTAGCTTGCCCGACAAATTCCAAAGTCGCACTGTAGATTTGCCATCTAAAGTCGTTATGAAATCGCCCTTGGGGCTAAAATTTACGCTTCTCACTAAGCCGTTGTGACCTGGGAGTTTCTGGCTAGGTGATACTAATCGTGGCAGTTTAGACAAATCCCAAATTGCAGCATAGCTGTCTATCCCTGCCGCGGCTAATAACTTTCCTTCGGGACTAAAACTGATGCTGGTAACAGAGCCTTGGATTCCTTTCAAAGTAGAAATGTTTTTACCTGATAAATTCCATATTTTAACAGTGCTATCCCTTCCGGCTGTCGCTAAAAAATTACCGTTTGGGCTAAAATTTACCATATTAACTGACCGCTGTAAAGCTTTCCATTCAGCAATTTTTTTCCCGGAAAAGTTCCACATCCTAACTGTATCGTCTATTCCGGCGGTTGCTAAAATTTGCCTAGTTGGGCTAAAAGTGACGCTGGTAACTGCACCTTTATGAGCTTGCCACTTGATCTTGCTTTGCGGACTTAATGAGGCTTTTACCTGCTGTGTTTTACTAATTTCATCGAGAATTATTTGTAAGGCTAACAGCGGTCTAGTTGCCGGATATTGTTCTAGCTTAGGTTTGTTTTCAACCAAGGTTTTTAATTTTTTACCGGAGGCGATCGCCCTCAGTAAAGCTTCTGATAAAGCTTCGGTGTTTTCGGTTTTTTGAGATACGGCTAACAATAAAGCATCGCTGCCATTTTGTTCGATTTCAATACTTGCTTGTGCTAATTTAAACCGCTGGTAAGCAAGAGTTGAAAAGCCGATAGCCGCCAGTAACGATGCTGCCAGTACCGCAGAACCGATGCCGATCCACTGTTTTGCTTTTTGTTTGGCAGAGTGAGCTTCATTCACAGCTTTTTCGGCATCACAGACAGCTTTTTTAGTTTCTAGTGTAGCTGAACGCAGCAGTTGATTTTGGTCGCTCAAAATAACTTTCTGGCTGGCTGTCAAAAATTGAAAATCTTCGTTTCTCAAACTTTTTCCGGTAGCCCAAACTAATGCTGACTGCAAATCATCTCCTCGCAACAGTTGGGAATCATCTTCACAGCTAGAATTGAGCCATAGTTTGATGGCTTCGGAGTAAGGCGAGAGTTTTTCTAATTTTTGTTCAATTAAGTCTTGGTTAAATACAGCTTGATAAATAGGATTAGAAATTGTTAATTTTTCCCTGCGCTTAACGATTAATCCACTTAATCGTAATTCCATTTGTTCAGCACTACCATCGGGGACAATTTCAGCTTGTTCTAAAATTTGCTGATACAATCCGAGTCTCCTGACAATCCGTTGGTTTTCTCTGAAAAGCCGATCGCGAATGGTGGACAAATGTTCGGGCACATCTTGAGTTTCCCAATTCTCCACGATTTTCAAGCGCACTACTTTCTCCACCCACTCTTGAGAAGTGTGAATTTTATCTTTCTCCCCCTCTTGGCAAGGGGTGGCAGCATCTTTCTCCGCCTCTTGGCAAGGGGGGGCTGGGGGGGGTAAATTCGGGATTAATTGTGGATTTTCCAGCAGAAGTTTGCACAGCTTTTGAGTCAAAAAAGGTTGCCCGCCCGTCCAATACAAAACCTCTCTCAAAACTGCATGAGGGCTATCTGTCAGGTCTGCCAACCCTGCTGCTAGCGGTTGAGCTTCTGTTTCGTCAAAACCAGTTAATTCGATCGCCTTGCCAATATTAAAAGGGGTATTGCTGCTGGCATTTTGCTCCCGGCACAAATCCGTCGGCGATGCTACGCCTAAGAGGGCCCAAGTTAGGCGATCGAACTCTGAATTGTTGGCGCGCTTGTTGTAGCACGATCGAATTAACGCTAAAAAATCGTCGGCGGGAAAATCTAGGGCGAGAATGCTGTCAATTTCGTCAATAAAAATGACAATATTGCTGGAAATGTTGGGTAACAGTACGGTTTCGATGAATTCGCTCAATCTTTGAACCGGAGTTAAAAAATTGCGATCGCGCCACCAAGTCCGCACATTGACAATATCCGACAGGTTAAAGTTATTTTCCAGAATGCGTAGCAAACCAGCATACCACTGTTCGGGAGTGACGCCGCGATTGCCAATTTCCGAAATGTCGATCGCCGCACAAGCAATTCCTTCATTTCTCAGCCGCTGAATTGTCCGCACCTGCAAGCTAGATTTGCCCATTTGCCGGGAATTCAAAACATAGCAAAATTCCCCGGCCTTCAATCCGTTATAAAGGTCGTCGTCGGCTTGCCTCTTCACATAATTGGGAGCGTTATTGGTGAGACTGCCACCGACTTGATAGTAACTGGGCTTTGTGGTAAAATTCATATAAGTTATTCGGCGGTTGAAACCACTACTAAACAAACAAAGTCCGCCTTCGCGGACTAAAGAAGTGAGGCGGTATTAAAGCATAATTCTGTATAATAAATTTTATCACAATACAGCATGAAAACTGATTGGACGGGATATAACGACGACAAAGACAAGTTAAGAGCTGAAATTTGGTCTTCGCTGAAGCAGCAAGCCGCATCTATTGGCGATCCGTTTGGCCATATTCCCAACTTTGTCGGTGCACAGGTGGCTGCCGAAAGATTGGCAAATTTACCAATATGGCAACAAGCAAAAACGATTAAATGCAATCCAGATTCGGCACAAAATCCGGTGCGGATGCAAGCTTTGCAAGATGGGAAACGCCTGTATATGGCAGTACCGCGATTGACAGACGATCGCTGTTTTGTTGAGTTGACTGCTGAGGATTTGCAGAGACAAAATATATCTATTGCCGAAAGTGCGATCGCCCGCAAAGCACTGAGTTGCGGAAAATTGGTAAGTTTTGCAGAAATGGAGCCAATTGATTTAGTAATAGTCGGCTGTGTAGCAGCAGGGCCGGGCGGTGGAAGAACCGGGAAAGGTGCAGGATTTGCCGATTTAGAATTGGCTATGTTGCAAGAATTCGGGTTAGTACAAATCGATACGCCAATTGTAACAACAGTGCATCCTTTGCAAATAGTCGCAGATTCGCGTTTACCAATGCAGGCTCACGATTGGGCGCTGAATTGGATTGTTACTGCTGAGGAGGTAATTGAGACTAATACAAGTTATCCGCGTCCAATTGGGTTAAACTGGGATTGTATACGGCCGGAACAGTTGGAACAAATTCCGATTTTGCGAAAGTTGAGACAGCAATTAACCAATAATCAATAGCTTTCAATCAAAATCAAGGCAAAAGAGCATCTACAGCGATCGCCCCAATTTCTATCCCTTCAATAATAATCGGTATAACAGCCGATCGCCCAAAATCTAACCTTTGACTATAATCTGGCTGCTCAACTTCAACAAGAGGTTGAGAGTACAACTCAACCAGTCCTTCAACAAGATTCACAATCCAATACATCGCAATTCCAGCGCGGGCATAAATCTGTTTCTTTACAGTTCGATCGCGCTGAAGCGTCGTATCTGATACTTCAATAATCACGGCAATATCTTCAGCACCCGGATGCCGATCGAGATACTGTCGCGTATCCCCTCGAACAACCACTATATCAGGTTCGGGTTCGCTGTTGGATAGCGTGATCGGTTCTTGAGAATCGACATACCAACCACGGGGTAAAATATTCTCTAAAGCTGTTCTGACAAGACGAGTCGTGACTCGATGCGGTGGATTTTTGGGCATTTTGAAAACCAGCCAACCTTCCAGCAATTCTACAGAGTCATCATCCGTGAGAATGCCAGCTTGAATTATCGCATGATACTGCTCGATGCTCAAGCGCAAAATCAGATCGTTCGGAATTGCTGCAACACTTTCGACGGGCGGCATAACTGTATGGGCGAGTTGATTATGGTCTTATTTTACTATTTATTTAACGAACCGCGAAGACGCGTTAGGCGAAGCCGCGCGTAAGCGCTAGGACGTAAAGTAAGAAAGAAAAAGAGGAAGAAGGTAATTTCATAATATATCTACTTTGTGGTGAACACGCGCCATGCAATGAAAGCTGTAAAAGCTAGATAACCAAATACGGCTATCCAATCTAGCCAATTATCGGAAGTTATCAAAAAAATATCGTTCATGGCTATCATTCACCTGATTATTACTTACCGCAGTTACTGACCAAATTTTACCCGATCGCGCTCAAGTGCGATCGAAAATATTGTCGATACAGTTCGCACCTCGGCACGCACTCGTTCCCCTGCAATCTCACCAACCCCAAACTGTCCAACTTAAAAGCCTGCATTGCCTTTAATTGCACCGGATAGTCCGCAGCCACAATCTCTCTCATCCCCTGCGCTAACTCAGGATATTCTTCCAAATTCCACAACTGCCGGCGCAAATGGTCGCTGTAAATCCCCGCATCTGCGATCGCAGTTTCTTTTAATTCATCGAGTGTCAAATGCGAGCGCGAAATGTGATATAATGCAACTCGCACTAAATACGGATGTCCGCCGACAATTGCCATTAATTCTTCAACTTCTGCATCAGACCAATTCAAGTTGTGGCGCGCTGATAAATCTTGTATTTGCTGAGAGTTGAATTCGGGCAAATCTACGGGCAGTCCGACGTTGAAAGGCGATTGATTGATGTTCATTGGGATGTAAACTTCGGTGGAGTGAACTACAATTAATCGCAGTTTTTTCCAGATGTCGCGCCGCTTCGATTCTTCGTGCCACGCCCGCAGCAGTCCTAAAAAGTCTTCGGCAATGTCGGGATATTGAAAAACGCGATCTATCTCGTCTAATCCTAAAATTAAAGGACTGTCGATTTGCGGTAAAATGTATTTTTCAAAGTAATCTTTGCAGTTGACTTTGCTGCCGAAAATTTCGTCCCAATAATCGTCTAATTGATTGGGTAAGTGCAACTCGCGGCCGACGTAAGCGCAAAACCACTTTAAGAATTTATCTAAGTTGGCAAATACGGCTTTATCTACTAACTGAAAAGTTAGTGGCACTGTGCAATAGCCTTGACGGGCTCCGTGATGCAAAATTCTTGCCATTAAGGAAGTTTTGCCCATTTGTCTCGGTGCTTTGATTCTAATTAACGCGCTGGGCTGGACAATAGTTTGATAGCAGCGTTCTTCGATGGGCGGGCGTTCTACATAAAATTGAGAAGCGACATCGACTTGTCCTCCCGGTAATTCAGGTTCTGCGGCGGGTAGAGGTATTTCGTCGCTGCTAATTTCTAATAGCTGTTTTTGTGTTAAATCTTCCGTTTCTTCTATGACGGGTGCGGGTTGTTCTGCTAGTAAATTCAGAACCTCCTCGATAATAATTGGAGTGTCGGCGGTGGTTTTCCATTCCCTCTGTTTGATGCGGTACAGATAGCCCCGCAAGTCGTGATTTAGAGGCGCGTTCAGGGGAAAGCCGACGCGGATGGGGAGAATTATTGGTTTTCTGTCAGGGCGGGAGTCTTGCAGTTCTTTTGCTTGCTGAACTTGATATGTTAGTAGTTCGCTTTGGTTTCCCGTTGGCGGCAAAAGTATCAGCAAATAATCGCATTCTTGGAGGAATAAATTAATGCGATCAAACCAATTATCTCCCAATCTAATGTTATTTTCTGCTGTAAAAACTGTATGACCGATCGCGCTTAAAGCCACTTCTAACTGTTTTCCTAACTCGCGATCTGGTTCGGCGCTGCGATAACTGACAAATACTTTAACAATTCTGCTGCTGGCTGTATCTTCCGCTGCCGGCGAATTGTCCAGCTCGTCTAAATTTGTCGGTTCCTCAAGTTTAGCAGATCGATGGTCGCTAGCAGCCAGAGTCATCTCAAAAGCCGCGAACAACTGGCGAATTTTACTCAAATCCGCACCTTCTCTACCCTGCTTAATTTTGCTGATTGTATCCGCACCGACGCCAGATTCAGCCTCGATTTCAGTCAGAGTACCTCTAATGTTATATCGGTCAGACCATTCTTGGAGCGCCTCGTTAAGTTTCTTTAAGCCAGAGGCAGTGAGAATGCGACCGCGATCGCGTTTTGACTTGAGCACTTCGCTTGCAGTGAAAGGGGAACGAATCTAGAAATTTTAACGCCTTAAGTTCCTATTTTGGGCGATTTTAAGGAAGATAATCAGCCAGCCGGAATTTAAGGGATTTTACTTGAAGAGGTTTTTGGGGCGATCGACTCCTCAAACTCTGTCCTGATAACGACTTCAACAGTTGAATATATTTGAGAATAAAAAGTTTTTCTTAACTCCCCAATCTCCGCCGCTAATCACCACTTAACTTTTTAGAGTAGATATACCAAGCAAAAAGGAGCAGCCAAATGAGCAAAATCTTACACAGACTGGCAATGGCCGCTTTGGGAACCGCCGCCATTTTCACCATTAATACACTTAATAATTTAACAGAAGCATCAGCCGCTGGTAAATTTGACCAACCAGAAATTTATCAAAACACTGTTTTTCCACTTGGCGTACCGGGTCAGTTGCATAAATAGGGCAATTCATTGATTGATTTAATTGAATTAAGGAGAAATTATGAAGTCTACACTGTGTTCGCCACAACCTATAGCTACCAAACCTGACTCCGTTGAAGCTGACGCGATCGATGCCTGCACTGCGCTTGCATGGATGGAATTGGTAGCATTAGATGCTAGCGCTCTCACGGGGGATGATTGGCTGGCTTTGTGCGATGATATAGATAGCGGGGAAATCTACCGCTGCTGGTTTTTGTGGCGTGATCGCGAAGTTAGCGGTAATTGGGAAGCTTACGATCCTTTGAGCGATCGCCGATTCGTTGCGAAAGGAAAAGTGTTTCTAAAAGCCGCGATCGACTCACTCGAAGATGCTAGAAATCGGGAAGTCGCCTAACTTGAATTCATCTCATGTGAATAAAATTTGTGCCGACAAAACAAGAATTCTGCCCAGAGAATTCGCGACAGTACAAACTTTCGTCCGCCTGCGCGAGACAGGAAGAAAAAGGGGTAATAGAACCGGATCTGATATCAGTCCCGGAAACGGAATACTCTCAAAGCAAATAAAAAACTTACGGCTGCGGGCAAGATTTGACTGTATGATGCTATGTGCTTCGTCTCGAAAGCGGTTGATCAGGTTTTTTCAGCCGCTTTCTCGTTGCAGCCGTTAAACTCTTTCTCTTCACACATGACTCCTAAACTGCGATGGCTGTTGCCGGCCGCCCTTAGCCTTTTCTCGATCGCCCTGCCCGCAAAAGCTGATACACTAACATCTTGGCACTTCGATCTCAGGGAAAACCAACTCAATTTAACCACAGATTCAGGAGTTCAGCCGGAAGTTAAACTAATTGCTAATCCTACCCGCTTAGTAATTGACTTACCGGGAATAGTCTTGGAGTATCCCGAAAGTCCTCAAAGCTACAACTCAGCTATTCAACAAATTAGAGTCGGACAGTTTGACACCGAAACAACCAGGTTAGTCATACAATTAACTCCCGGTTATAAGTTAGACCCGCAAAAAGTCCGAGTCATTAGAGAATCTGCCACGCGCTGGTCGTTTCAATTGCCCAATCCAGAGCAAATAGCCGGTAATGAGTCTTTTATACCCACAGCTATTACCCGCATAGAACAAGCAGCAGGTCAAGTTACGCCCACTGTTTCGCCGGGAAATCAGAGAAACAATTCGGCTGATTTGGGGCTGTCAACAGGCTCGGAAATGACAGCCATCAAGCCTCAAATCGAAAGTGCGATCGAACAGTATAGATCCCTGAGCGCCGGAATGTTTTTTCTGGATTTAGATACAGGAAACTATTTGGATATCAAGGGCGATCGAGTATTTCCGGCCGCCAGTACCATCAAATTACCAATTCTGATTGCTTTTTATCAAGATGTAGACGCAGGCAAAGTTAGCCTCGACGAAACATTAGTGATGAAGTCCGACTTAGTTGCCAGCGGTTCTGGAAGTATGCAAGATGAACCAGATGGCACTCGGTTTAGCATCAGAGAAACCGTAGATAAAATGATTACCATCAGCGACAATACAGCCACCAACATGATTATTGAACGTTTGGGGGGAATTGCTAAACTCAACGAGCGTTTTCGCAGTTGGGGATTAACTGATACCAGAATTCGCAATTGGTTGGGAGATTTTCAAGGAACAAATACCACAAGTTCTGTGGATATGGTAAAGTTGCTGGCGATGCTGTCTCGCGATAAATTAGTTTCTGAGTCGAGTCGGGAACAAGCATTAGAATTACTGCGGCACACAACAACTAGAACGCTTTTGCCTTCCGGTTTGGGCCCCGGCGCAGTTATTGCTGACAAAACTGGAGATATCGGGTTTGTGGTTGGCGATGCGGGAATTATTGATATGCCCAACGGTAAGCGTTATTTAGCCGCAATCTTTGTTAAACGTCCTTACAATGACCCGATTGTGAGAGATTTTGTCCGTCGGATTTCGCGCATTGTTTACAATTATTTAGACCAACCTGCGGCGAGAGTACCGGATAATTTGCGTTGATCAGACAATTCGGCGATTGAAATCGCTACTAAACAAACAAAGTCCGCCTTCGCGGACTTGAAGAGAAGATTTTTAATTACTAATGACTATTCTTTGCGCTCGATGGCTACAGTCAAATGAGCCGCAACTGCCCCAACTGTAGCAAGTACAGCAGCAATTGGAAAGGCTACTGAGCCCGCAACGCCGCCTACCAATCCAGCCATCAGCGGAATGTCTGCCAAAGTCCGCCCTTGCGAGTTTTTGATGACGAGGCGGCGGAGTTTTCCTTGCTGAATTAGCTCTTTGACTTTGCCGATTAAACTGTCGGCGCTAATCTTGAACTCTTCCACTCTGACTTTTTCCTCAGTGGCAAACTCTGAGGCGAATACATGAGTTTCAACTGTTGGGTTGGCTGAATTTCCGGCCGCTGCTGTTTCGTCTTGTAGAATTGTTACTTGTTGTTCTAGTTGTGAGTTCATTTTGTGTAAGGGCGGGTGAAAACCAGCCGTTTAATTTCTATACTCTTATCTTCGGCGATCGCACTTGGGAATGACAGGCAAGGAAACCCTACAATCTGCATTCGTACTTTCCACCCCCGCCTTTTTACTCAAAACATTATTTTTGTGGCGTTAAATCAGGGCGGGTTTATTTATTCCTAAAGGTAGAGAAGATATTATTCAAACAACCCGTCTCTAGATACAAGTAAGGTGCGTACTGCTAGCCATGTCAAGGTGGCTGCTGTGTTGAATTTTTGGTTGAAACTTTCGATATCGATCACTTACGGACATTGCCGTATTCGTGCAGGTTCAACAGCGGCAGCCACTGGTAGCAAAACTTTCAGCAGTTGACAGGTATGACACCGAGAGCATACAGAGCTAATTGAGCGATCGAGCTATTGTTAGACTGCGACACTCCCCCTGTCTAAACCCGGAAAACAATGCCGCTGTAATTACCACCGACTTTGCCCACTAAGCAACTATCTTCTCCTACTTTTATGTTTCTTGATTGAGAACTTAGCAGTGGTTCCTCGCCACAGAATTATAAGAGGAATAGCAACAATAATCAAACCTGGTAAAGCTGGAAAAGATGCTGAGGCGATAGCTGAAATCATAATCAGCAGAGCTAAACCGCCAAAAAATATCCAGCCCGAAATCAGTACCCACCAAGGAATTCTTCCTCCTGCTAAACCTCTAAAAGCTCTTCCACGGAGATATATTTCACCCATAGGCTCATATCCAGATGGAATTCTTTCTTGATAAGGAGATTTTTGATCGGCAGGGACTTCAACCACAATCCGATCGGTATCTAACTTGTGATCAGGAAGAAATTGCTTAGATTCATCATTCTCACTCATTATTGCAACTCTTGAAGTTTACAGAGGAAATAACTTTTATTATTCTAGCAGTAGAGATTCCAAGGCAACCAGCAGTGTACGAATATCTTCATTTGAGGTTTTCCAGACTTCATCTAGGTCGATGTCATCATATCGATGAATCAAGTTGTCCCGCATTCTGGCAATGAGTGATCAAAGAATGTCCGAATGTTGGTTAATCAGGGTATGAAAAACATCAGTTGACAATCCTCAAGCTTTGTCGATACTGGTTTCCATGACTGGCATATTTAGCCTTTCATATCGTAAATCAGCAACGCCAGATATCGATATCGCTGTCTGCATGAAAGTCTTCACGAAGGATAGAACCAAAGAGGGAGAGTTCGATGATTTGCCAATGTTGGCAGAATTTGGTGATTTGGTCAATTGGTAGGGCGAGATCGGTTTTCATTCAGCCTCCTCGTCATCTATGCAGATTGTAAGTGAACAACTAGAATCTCTTCCTGGTTGCTGATAAATTAATAATCCATTGATTGAGAACCACAAACTGATTATTCAGGTCATATTCTGCCGTCTTTGAATTATCAATGACCTTCACAATCGCCTGATAACTCATATTTTTAGAAGCCTCAGAATCTTGAGAAACTGCCAAAATTCCTGAATGTTCTGGGTTCGCTGGATGCAATTGCTGAAAGTCATCACAATTTCGTGTAAGCAGCACTCTCTCATTTTCTCTGGCAGCGTCTAGCACGACTGAATCTGGATGATTCATTAAATCCAATGTATTGACTGTGGCTACATCGTGACCGGCTGCCTGAAGAAGATTGACTAAATACTTTGCTTGAGAATCTTCATCAAGCAGCATTCGTAGGCTCAACTTGGACTCTTTTTACTTCCAATCGATAGCGTTCATCGTCTGCTTCTAATTTTAAAACTTCTTGATTATTCTCACAGTAATCAATCACCTCATAGATAGCAGAAAGTGGTAAATCCCAATTTTCGGCTGCTTGTTCCGGTGACATCCAATTAGCAGTCATGTCTCGCCAAATAGTCGATGCTAGTAATTTACGTCCCTTAATATAAAGTTGTTTGCGCCAAGCATGAGGACGTGCAATTAAATATTGCCAATTCTCGATTTCTGGTGTACTTTGTAGGGATTGAACGATCGCACTTAGTAGGGCAAGGCGATCGCTGACTGATAGTTGGCTGGCTTTTTCTTTAAGCTCTTGCAAGGACATAAAAAAATACTCCAACAAAAGTTGGTATTTGAATTATAGTACATTGGAAAGCACGGGCGATCGAGTCAAGAGACATCCGATAGCAACAACTTTTGTTTAATGTGTCGAGCGGCACATCTTCCGATCGAGCATAGTCGATCGAGATACTTTTGAGCTATCGCTTTACTTCTGTGTATTATGGTTGTTTTACGGTAAGAAATCGCACGATCGCTACTCGGATGGTGGAGGGATGATCTCGATACCGTATTTGGGGGCCGCGGTAAGAATTTTGTCCAAATCTTCAGGAGTCAACGATGCTCCAAGGGTAATCTGACCGTTCACTGCCTTTCCAACTTCCGCAATAAATTTCTCAAAGCCAGCAGGAGTGACCCAAATCAGCAGTTTAGCGGGTGTAGCGGTGGTATTTGTCAATCGGTGAAGCTGGCCTTTTGGTGAATGAAGGAAGGTTCCAGCCGTCGCCACGAAAGTACGATCGTCAAGCTGGAATTCAATCTCTCCGTCTTGAACATAAAATGATTCATTTTCTCGGTAGTGCCGATGGGTCGGCGTACCGCCACCAGGTGCAACAATTACCTCACAAAGCGCATAGGCTTCCCCTGTTTCTTCACCAACTGCTTTGAAGGTATAGAGGTCTTGACCAAAGTAGTAAGAACGACCTTGACCGGGTTCAATAAAAAGTCCGTTTTGATGAATTGTCATTTGTTAAGTCCTCAAGCGAAGTGTTAGCTGGCTGGCGATGGTTTTTTGTGGAACATTCTTCACGGAGTCAGAATCTTCTCAATACGCCGATCAGGGATAAGCCACATTATTGCAACTAAAACATACAGCATGAAAGCAAACCATGAGTTGACAAAAGAAAGCAGGATTGCTGTGGCATAAATCACTACTGATACCTTCCCCTTAAAGTCTCGCCCAAGTGCAATTGCCAGAGTGGAATCTTTACCGTGGTAAGAAATAAGGACACGAGTAAGAATGAAGTAAGCGATCGCAGCCAACAACAGCACTGTGCCATAAAGCGCAACTGGCCAGGCCGCGAAGTGGTTCTCGCCTGTCCAGGCAGTGACAAAGGGAATGAGTGACAACCAGAACAGCAGATGCAAATTAGCCCACAACACATTACCATTGACGTGCCGAGCCGCTTGTAACAAGTGATGGTGGTTGTTCCAGTAGATACCAAGATAAATAAAACTGAGTACATAGCTCAGAAATACTGGAACTAGCGGACGCAGCGCAGCTAAATCAGCTTCATGGGGCACTTTCAATTCCAGCACCATAATGGTGATGAGAATGGCGATTACACCATCGCTGAATGCTTCTAACCTGCCTTTACCCATTTTTGTACATCCTTCTTTTTTGTTGGCGCTGGCGATCGCTCCTAATTCCAAAAATAACTTAGCATAAGGTCGGTGGCAGTGATGTGTTATACTGATCGGCGATCGCTTGCACTTACCAACAAAGCCAACCATTTTGCTTGCCTAATCGAAGACAGATAGCCTTAACGAACTTTTCACTCATCTTTTTAAGCAGTCGATCTGCACGACTTCTTATAAATACCCGATCGACCAACGGGTAGAACGGGCAAAGCAGTTTTTGAAATTTTCGAGAGCGATCGATTATGGACATTGCCGTATTGGTGTGGCTTCAACAGCCACAGCCATTCGCAGCACACAGTTTCGGCAATTTACGGGCATGACACCGAGAGTCGGAGCGATCAAATTTAGCGATCAAGCTTTTGTGTAGTACGCAGGCTAACGGCTTCATCAACAACCTCACTGCTACTACCAGAAGAGGAAAAGAAGCAGTTATGAAGCCCCGCATATTCATCGTCCTACTACTTTAATCTTAGGGTTAGTTCATCAATACGTTTCCTAATTTCTGTTTCGGGAAAGTCAACTTTTCGATACTTTTTGTAAAACTTTAACAATGTGTAATGAAACGAGCTAAATCTAACTTTTGGTATCTGATCATCCAAAATCTTGAAAAGATCCCCTCGATCTGGTAGACACTGAGCCACGTTGTTAAATAGCCAGTAATCTTGGGCTATCAAAAACTTCGGCTCATAAAGTGCAGACATTAGCTTGTGTTTCAAGTGAGGTTTTACTATGGAAATACCAACGCTAACTATTCGTCGCAATACAGAATCATGTCTAAAGCTTACTCTATTTTCAAGCCATTGGAAATAAAGTTCTATGCCTTGATTAACCTTATCAATATCTTTAGGTTCATCAAGTAACTCAAAAATCTCGAACGCCCAATATTTATAATATTTATCGCGAGAAGTGAAAGGTTCAACCTTGCTAGAATTGATATTTAGATTAATTTTGAATAATTCCTTCGAGGCTTCAAAGAGAATTTCGTAAGCACTTTCCTCATTCTTAGCCATAATGATTTGATCGTCAGAATATCTGAGGTAACAAGCATCATACTTATCGCACTCAGCTTTCATAAAAGCATCATAGTCTTGTAAATAAAAATTGGCTAGAATGCGAGAGCAGTCACCAACTTCATCTTGAGGTATTCCGACAGATTTTTGTGAGTATCTTTCAAATCTACGATTCCAATTTCTAAGAAAGTGAAAAAGCAAATCAATTATAAAAGCCTTTTCTTTTGAAGTAGTAGCTAATCTAATTTTGTCTTCTAGAAGACTAAGATTGATCGTGTCATAAAAATTGGCAATATCAAACTTCAGGAAAAAACAATGATTTGGATTTTGACTATAAAGATAAGCACGTTTCTGAAATTCCTTCCAATTTTCTGACCACTTGTAGGGGTTGTAACTATTTTGCGGAATTGGTGACGGAGGTGCCAATTTTTCTAACTCTTTCTCTTCGCTTTTCCGTATTGGATTGCCTAAGCTCCAACCTCCAAATGTTCCATCAACCCGGTTAATGGCAATAGCTTCTTCCAACTGTTTGATGCAAAAGTAATAAGTGCAGTTTTCGCGTAAATCAAAGACTGGCACTATTCTCGAGACGCAATTGTGCTTGTCAAAAACTACATACTCACGTGGAAGCCCAGGGTAATAGTGTCGGTGAGTAATGTCATCATGTAGCTTTTGAAGTGTCTCTATCTTCTTGGGTTTATTACTCGATGAGTATGGAACTAAGGTCTCCTCAATGATTTTTTCCCAGAAGCGCCCAGCAAATAGATTAAGGAAATCAGTCTGGCTAATCATGTAACATCTATAAATAAGCCTCTCGCTAACAGCCTGATGGTCGGATTAAAATATTCTGATTATTTATCCATAAATAATATAGCATCGGTATCTTACCGCATACGGTTTTTGTTTGTGAATCCCTACTCACGATCGCGCTTCAGTCAAAGTTCACCCATTTATCAAGATTTAAATAGTCGGAAAAATCGAGTTCGTCCTTGTCTTGAAGAAGTTTCATCAGAACGACAGACCATACCGATGCAACCGGAGTCCATCGAACTTGCGTTAAACTAAGTCAGGTAAATGACTTTCTATACAGATGACTATTTTTACTCTGCGATCGATCAAAAAAGACTTCGGCATCAAGGAACTCTTGACAGATGCCAGCTTCAGCCTCGATGAAGGCGATAAAGTCGGACTCATCGGCACCAACGGTTTCGGCAAATCAACGCTGCTGAAAATGATTGCCGGTTTGGAGTCGATAGACTCTGGCGATCGCTGGGTCAATCCAGGGTCTACAATTGTCTATCTCCCCCAACAGCCGGATTTAGAGAAAGTCACCAATATCGTTCTCAAAACCCCTTTTTGACTCAATTAGAACATCCACTTTACGAACCGCCAGTCTGATTAAGTGTATTACCGCAGTTACGCTATCAAGGTTTCTCGTTGTGCTTTTGTACAGTACGCAGGATAACGGCATAGTCGATCGGCAATTGCTACGCTGTAACAGAATTAGGTATGTGTACCCGAGATCGGACGATACCCGTGCAGGCGGTTGTAAGCCGCTTTTCTATAAGCTATTTTATGCTGAATGCTCCTGAGAGAAAACTCTGTGATGCGGCTAACCTGCGTTCTTTTGCTCCAGCGCTTGTACCCATCGGCTACAGGGCCTGCAAGGAATTCATACCATCGCTGAATCATTTTTTCTGTGGTGAAATCTTCAGCGCGCTTTAGTCCGTTGGCTACCATTTTTTGATACAGTTCGGGCTGTGACTTAAGTAGTTTAACTGCCTTAAATACTTCTTGAGGTGTTTTTACTTCGATATAATCTAGGTCTGATTGTCTCTGTTCGCGGAAAGCTGGCTCAGGCCCGAGTAAAGCTGGTACTCCCGCTATCCAAGCATTAACCAGTTTACTAGCTGGTTTGACTAAGGCATCTTTTTCTGTGAGATCGCGCACAGCTAAAACTAAATCATCGGTGCTGTAGTCATGCCACATAACAGGTTGATTTTCAGGTCTGCCATTAATTCTGAATGTGACACCCAGTTTTTCTAGTTCTTGCTTAAATTCAGGAGAACGAAACGATTCATATAGATTAACATCCCCACCTTTGAAAACAATATTTTCAATTGTACTACCTCGTTCCTTCAGCCTCGGTATCAGACCCGGTTGGGGCCAGATAGGTATGAATACATCTGTTTTTGAATCCTCGACACAGGCTTTATTTTGCATAACAGTGAAATCGCAAAGAGGAGGTTGAAAACCATCACCACGACAACCTACAACAAAGGAGTTAAAAGTCCGATCCTTAATTCCTAAATCAAGGGAACTAACAACACAAATCTCTCCCGGAATAAATCGGTCGGAAATTGAGACATTGAGGTGCTTTCGTTTCAGATACAAATAGGTAAGGATAATCCAACAGTCTTCGTTAGTTTGTATGCGACTATGTAAGGAGTTGGGATCGGGTATTAATGTTTCCGAGGGTTGAAATAGCTCAGGCCAAAGTTCAGGATACCGAACCACAAATGTCACAGGGTATGGAAGAGAGAGAAAATTTATCGGCACAGCTTTTTCTTCCCGATTATCCTAATAGTTTTGAATTAGACGCCTTGTCTTGAAACTACTCTACTTCAAAATAAATGGTACCGCAACTGCCGTCAGCTCAACTGCATATAATTTACCTGTTATGGCGTTCGGGGAGAGGATTGGAAGCGCTCTACGAGGGGGTGGTGTAAAGATGCTTTTTGAAGGTGCCGCACAGAATAACATTTTTTTGGGTAAAAATTTAATGCCAAAATCTGTTGTAGGCGAAGTCCCGCTGGCCGTTGCTCATGGCTGCGGCGTATCTCCGTTTCTCTATCGCCTGGTTAGTGGCGCATTCCGGCTCAAGCACAAGCCAAGCTCGACAACAAAGAGCTGTATTGAGTAGCTTACGGCGAATCGATAAAAAGTGTGTAGCCTGTGGTACAAAGTTTGTTTAGGGATTCCCTCAATAATCTTGTTTGTGCCGGAGTGGGAAGGTCAGCGCTAAACTAAGTCAGGTAAATGACTTTCTATACAGATGACTATTTTTACTCTGCGATCGATCAAAAAAGACTTCGGCATCAAGGAACTCTTGACAGATGCCAGTTTCAGCCTCGATGAAGGCGATAAAGTCGGACTCATCGGCACCAACGGTTCCGGCAAATCAACGCTGCTGAAAATGATTGCAGGCTTGGAGTCGATCGACTCTGGCGATCGCTGGGTCAATCCAGGGTCTACAATTGTCTATCTCCCCCAACAGCCGGATTTAGACGAAAATCACACTGTCTTAGAGCAAGTATTTGCCGACAGTGGCGAACAAATGGCTTTGGTGCGCGAATACGAGGAAATTTCCAATCAATTGTCGCACGGCAAAGGCGATACAGACAAGTTGATGGCGCGTCTGTCTGCGGTGTCTGAACGGATTGATGAGGTGGATGCGTGGGATTTGGAAACCAAGGCAAAATTGATTTTGACCAAGTTGGGAATTGAGGATTTTGATGCGAAAATTGCCGACTTGTCCGGCGGCTACCGCAAGCGAATTGCCTTAGCAACGGCGTTGTTGTCCGAGCCCGATGTGTTGCTGATGGATGAACCGACAAACCACTTGGATGCGCTGTCTGTGGAGTGGTTGCAGAACTATTTGAACGGCTATCGCGGTGCTTTGCTGCTGATTACGCACGATCGCTATTTTCTCGATCGCGTTACCAATCGCATCCTAGAGATCGATCGCGGCGACCTTTACAATTATGCTGGCAATTACGCTTATTACTTGGAGAAAAAAGCCCTAGCTGAAGAATCCGCCGCCAGCAGTGTTCGCAAACACGCGGGTGTATTGCGGCGCGAATTGGAATGGCTCAAACGCGGGCCGAAAGCGCGCAGTACCAAGCAAAAAGCTCGGATTGATCGCATTAAAGATATGCGAGCCCAGGAGTTCAAAACAGCCAACGGCAAAGTCGAAATTGCCACAGCAGGCCGCCGGATTGGTAAGAAGGTGATTGAGTTACTGAATATCTGTAAAGCTTACGGCGATCGCACTTTAATTAAAGATTTTACCTACAATTTCACTCCCGAAGACCGGATTGGAATTATTGGCTGCAACGGTGCGGGAAAATCGACGCTGATGGATATCATCACCGGACGCATTCAGCCGGATTCGGGCACTGTCGAAATTGGCACAACCATTCATATCGGTTATTTTGACCAGCATTCGGAGGATTTGACACCGAACGAAGACCAGCGAGTTATTGAATACTTGAAAAGTGTGGCAGAGTTGGTGCAAACGGCGGACGGCGAAATCATTACCGCTTCTCAAATGTTGGAAAAGTTTCTGTTTCCACCGAACCAACAGTATGCACCGATTAACAAACTTTCGGGCGGGGAAAAGCGCCGGTTATTTCTGTTGAAAGTGCTGATGAGTGCGCCAAACGTGCTGATTTTGGACGAACCGACAAACGACTTGGACGTGCAGACTTTGGCGGTTTTGGAGGATTATCTCGAAGATTTTAACGGCTGCGTGATTGTGGTGTCCCACGATCGCTATTTTCTCGATCGCACGATCGACATGGTTTTCGCCTTAGAACCGGGCGGTAATTTGCGTTTGTATCCCGGCAATTATTCGGTGTATTTAGACTACAAGAAAGCCGAAGAAGCCAAGGAAATTAAAGGGCAAAAGGACAAAGAAAAACTTACACGCACCGTTGAATCTAACAATTCAAAATCCCCAAGTTCTACTCAAAAAACTACTAAAGTTTCCTTCAATGAGAAGAGGGAATACGAACAATTAGAAAGTCAAATTCCGCAGATGGAAGCTGAGAAACAAGAGATTGAAAAGAAGTTGTCTAACAATGCTCCCAGCGGGTTTGCCGAGGTGAAGAAGTTATCGGATCGTTTGGCTCAGTTGACGCAGCAGATCGATCGGGCGACTGAGCGCTGGTTGGAATTGGCCGAACGGGTGGGTTAATTTGTGGTGAGTGCGATACCAACCTTCCCACTCACCGGACACAGACTTTCAAGATTGCTGTGGGTAGTGCCAAACCGCTCATTTTTTGGATAGAGCCTTATACCAGTTGGTAAAGGTCGGCAGATGGGTACGGCACAAGTTTTCTATGTCAATTTCCCCCTCGTAACTCAAGCTCACAAACGGTGGAAACATTGACAGTGCGCCCTTTAGCTTGGCGGCATCGGGTGTACCTGATTTCCTGACTTCAATGTAGATATTCTGCAAAAACTGAAGTAATTCATCAGGATACTGAGTGCTAGTTTGCAGTTTCCCCACTTGCTCTACAAGTTCTGCAACCACGATTTTCGCCTCTGGTTCAGTAATTTCTACCTGGGTTGCTCGTGTCGCTAGAAGCTGCCAGTATTCTTCCTCAAAGGGACGCATCTGCTTACGTAGCTCTTTAATCCCCAGCTCTATGCGAGTTTTTTCCTCGAAGGAGGCTAAAATTTTAGCCTTTTCTCTACCTGCTATGTCCTGGCGGAGGAGTTCCAGATTCTCTTCAACTGCACGAAAACGATCGTTTGACATTTTATTAGACTCCATATTGGCCTTAATATACTGACTACATTCTGATTCAGTTGGTGGGACTGAACTGATTATAGGTCGTGTTTTTGTCTCAGCGCGCACTTCAGACTGACGTGCATCTGCTGGTTTTGCTTCAACCTGAATTGTTTTGGCTGCGGGCTTAATTCCAAAGATATCTAGCCAATCCTCAGTAGAAAGCGCATTCTCAATTGCTTCTACTGCTAGCTCATCAACGGTGGTTTCAACCAGTAAACGTTTTTCAACAAGTTTTTCCTTAATCCGCTTTTCAACTGTACTGTTCATCCAAAAGCTGTAGACGGTTACACTATATTTCTGACCAATTCGATGGGTTCGATCCTCTGCCTGCTGCATTGTCGCTGGATTCCACCAGTGATCGAAATGAATCACATAAGTTGCTTCAGTCAGATTTATGCCAGAACCAGCAGTCTGTATTGTTGCTAAAAATACTGTAATATCTGGATTACTACGAAAATCACCTACTGCTTGATCTCTCTGTTGGTTGGAAACTTCACCTGTGTACACAACATATTGGATTTCTCTACTATTCAGTAACTTGGCAATTTTATCCGTCCCTTCTTTCCTGTACTGTGAGAAAATTAAAACTTTCTTTTTGTTAGCAGCAATGGTTTCCACATATTCCAGCAATAATTCTGTTTTTGGACTCTCCGCTCGCTCTTTTGCAAAATTACAAATCTGCTTCAATTCACCCAGCAATGCAAAAATATGTTGTCGAACCTGAATGGTTTGTTCTACACCTAGAGATGTCTCAATTTTTCGCCTACCTGCCTGTAATGCTCGATCATAGTCGGCTTTCTGATGTTTATCCAGATCCAGCCAATCTTCCTGCCGTACCTTATCTGGAAGCTCTTGCAAAACATCCTGCTTCAATCGACGCAGCATATAGGGATCGATAGCTTCTTTCACAGCTTCAGGAGAATCCTTAACACCACCTCTGAATGTGCCGGGACGGATAAAAGCAAATAGTGATTTCACATCATCCAGGCTATTTTCAATCGGTGTACCTGTCAGGGCCCAACGATATTCAGACTGTAAATAACGAACAGCTTGCGAAGTCTTAGTATCTCTATTTTTGATTTTCTGTGCCTCATCCAAGATGATACAATCAAACTTGTTACAATCAGTTAAAACTTGATTACGTATATCTGTACGCAGCGTGTCATAAGTTGTAATGTAAACATGAAATTGCCGTTTCCACGCGAGCTTTCGTTGCTCTTGGTTGCCACCACGAATAACTGCGACTTCCAGTTCAGAAGCCCAATGATAAAAGTGTCCGTTCCATCCCTCAGAAGTACCTGTTTTAATACTTAAGTCAATGCTACCGATAACCGAAGGTGGGCAGACGATTAATGCCGAGCTAATCTTTCCTTCACGAAACAGTAAGCGTAGGGCATTCAGTGCCTGAACCGTTTTACCAGTACCCATTTCGTCTGCTAACAAAGCTGATGGCTGATCTACAAGCCAACTAATTCCCTGTTGCTGATATCCGCGCAGCTCATGATAAAAATCTAACTTCTTCGGAAACTCTAGCGATAGCGGAGGTAATAAAATAGGCTGCAAAAGATTCCATTGACTTGGCGAATGGGTAGGAATTTTGTCTTTATTTTGTTGCTTTTTATCTTGCTCAAAACAATGCCCAAAAATCTCAGGAACATTCAATAAAAAAAACAAATTTTCGGATACTTGAGAGGCAAAAAAATTAACTTTTTCGTACTTAAAGGTTCTAGTGGGAGTAAATGGCTCGACATAGTTCTCCGAACACATAACTCCTTGAATGAACCAGTCAGTGCAATCGAATACTGCTGGCTGCGGAATGTCGATCGCAGAAATACTCAAATTTTCAGGAATAGGCAGGGATGCCTGAATTTGGTGAATTTCTGGTACTTTGAGCAGGAGATTACCCGATGGTGTACTCCTTGCCATGATTAAGCAGAGGTTATCAGAAGTCAATAGGGCGGGAAACTGAAAACTCTGCTGATAAACAACAGCGGGTTCTATCCTCCAAACAGAAATTAAGTAGAGCTCTGGAGATCTAACACCTGATGTAGCGCGAGTAAGCTGCTTTGCAATTTCTTTAATCAGGAACATAGGTGTTAGTTATTGCCCTCGTTACGACTATTAAAGTCTGCACAGGCTTTTTCAAGACGATTGAATGGCTCCATTAAGTCCCTATTTAAAAAAATTGGCTGTAACAGATGTGAAATCTCTTCCAACTTTGGCTCAAATTGACTCAAAGTACAAATTTTAACTGGAGGACGACCAGAATCTTCAGGATTGAGTGGTTTAGTAGAAGCGCCTCTCTTAAGAAGAGCCTCATCTTCTTTCAGCATGAGAACCGTCGGAATTTCTTGCTTAGTATTAATTTCTAGAAACAAGATATCTCGGACAATAATCAGGTTAGGCTTTTGCTGGAGAGCACTCAGAAGAGGTAACCCAATCAGTTCTACAGAAATATGCTCATTTAAAAGCTCACCGTAGAGTATCTCCTGGAATTTTTGTGGACGAACAGGCCCGGTTACTCGAAACTCTAGAGGTTTCGTTTCTGTATCAGTTATCAAAATCGCTCCTCGGATAGCCGCACCCTCTTCAAAGCGATATATTCCAAGGAAACCTATAGTCAAAAATTTCATAGCAATTCAAATCTAGACACCAAAAACCAGATAGGCATATCAGGAGGTATATAGCCTGCACAATTATTATACAAAATTTTTCTATGCTGTACAATAAAAATTATTTCCGCATCCATACTGGAGTAGTTGGGCATAGACATCATCCTGAGTATTTTTCCAGACTGCATCTAGAGATGATTGACTTGCTTCAAGCCAAAACCCAGTTTCATCATACTTTACCATACTGTGTGGCCAGCGGTGGTGAATTGAACTAACCTAGCATTTAGCGCCATACAAGTCTACTTTCAGAAACTTAAAATACGTTAGTTACTTCCATTTAGCATTCACAGCCCTATACTCCACTATAAATTCTGTAATTTCTACCAATTATGTTCGCTGAAACTGTATTGGTAGCAAGTGAATCCCAATTATTTGTATTATCTTAAACCAATTAATAGAGTGGTTAACTTTTTTTTGACTTCTATCTAGATTGCAAAACTAGACAGGTATGCGCTCACACTTGTGTTTAAATTAGCCAATTAATTGGGTTAAATGTGCGCTCCATCCATATACCATAAGACATCTTTTAAATTCGCTATTTTTTCCGCAACTTCGAGCGCATCGGCATCTCCATATATAATTTTGTTTAATTAGATATAATAAATTTTTATATTTAAAAATTAAATCTTGGAATGTAAAAAACATAATAAAATTAGTAGGAGAGATTATTATTTAACAGACGAGTTTGTAACCTTAGACAATTTATTACCTAAGTGTGATGAAGCTATGGTAGTATTAAAGTTATAAAATCGGTTGCTTGTTACTACGGTAAAGCAAACTGACCAACAAACTTAAGACCGATAAAAGTCTGAAATCCTTGTCAAACCTGCAAGGCGATCGGAAACAGCGACAAAAAACCCGTTTTTTTTTCGATCGCCCCAAGTAAAGCTGTGTGTCAACAACTGCGAAGCCCCGGAGGGTGGGGTTGACAAAAGCAGTAGAATATGCAGTAAAAGTCAGGGTAAGCAAATAAGACTGGCAGCAGAAAACAGGGGCGAAAAGTCCCAAAACAGGTAAAACAAAAGTCGATCGGGCAAAGTAAGTTGGCCGAGGACTAAAAATATGGTGATGAGTGAGATACAATTGACCTGTTCTGAGCCAAGAATTGGTCAACATCACAAGTATCCTGTAGAAGTCTGATAGTTGAGAATCTCAGGGTTGTCGAGGAGCGGGAGCAAACAGAAAACTATGCCTCAAAAAGTAATCGCCAAACAGATGTCTTTGGAATCAGGGTCAGATCCGATCGCCGTGGTTGCGACAGTCGAAACAGTGCCAGCCGAAGCAGTGGCAGTAGAGTCCTACGCCGATCAGTTGATGGACGAACTGTTTGAAGGAGTCGATCGAGCATTCGACGGCAGCGGCGGACTGCCATCCGAGCCCGTGCAGCCAGAATTCGTGGCGCTCAAGTCGATCTCGGTACCTCAAATAGTTTTGTCGCAGTTGGCCCCCCCCCAGCCGCAGCGGGACGAAAAAGACGTAGAAGCGATCGCCCGCCAAGTCGCCCTAGAAACAGCCAAAAAACAGCAGTCCAAACAATCATTCGACAGAATGCTACTGGGAGCAGCATTTGGGTCGCTGCTGCTAGTCATGGGGTTATGGCTCGCAAGCAGGTCGGGACTCGTGCGCTTGCCCGCCGCCCCCCCACCAGAGATACCCGCAGCAAGTGGCAAAACAGCACCAGATACCCCGTTTGTGGAATACGTGCAGCGCTCGCTAGAAGCGATCGAACAAAAAAAAGCACCCCAAGCTAACCCCCAACTTGCAGGAGTTCCCGCAGCCCCCACCCCAGGGACGCTGCCGAGCATTCCCATTTCCGGCGCGCCGCCGGCAACTGCAGGTCTTTCGACCGCAGTCAACCGCATTGCTAATGCCCTCGAACAAGCTGCCTCACAGCCGGGAGCACCAGCACCCCAAGTTGTAGTCATCCCTCCCCCCGCTCAGGTGACAGTGGCTCCGGCTGCTCCGGTAGCTGCGGCTCCGGCTGCTCCTCAAACCAGCGCAGTTTCCCCCTCACCTGCTGCTCCAGCCTCCGGTCGTGCAATCGCCGCTGCGGGAAATCGAGATCCTCTCGCCGCTTCCCCTTCCCCCTCGGAGTCTCCCCAGCCAAAGATTTTGGCTCGCGAAACCGAACCGGCACCAGCGCCTGCAGCCCAGCAATCCGCGCCCGCGCCGGAGCAATCCGCACCGGCCGTCAGCAGCGCCCCAACTTCCGCGCACACGCTGGTTGGGATTTTGGAGTTGGGCGATCGATCGGCTGCTTTGTTTGAAGTAGACGGCGTAGCCCGCAGAATTTATGTGGGCGAAAGCATCGGCGCTAGCGGTTGGACGCTGGCAGAAATCAAAAATCAAGAAGCTGTGATTCGCAAGGGAGGAGATGTGCGATCGGTTTTTGTCGGCCAAAAGTTCTAATCAGTCATCAATTATGAGTCATTAGTCATTAGTTATGAGTTAGATCATTGGTAATCGGTAATGGGCAGCGATCGGGCTGTATATCACGAGCAGTGAAAACAGTTATAATATAGGAACCGCCAAGACGTTCTTAATTGCTGAAACCATTGCTATTATTGCTTCTTGCTTCTATCCGTTAAATCGCTTCCCCACTTCGTTACCGAACTTTCTTCTGCTATAACTAACAACTCAGGATCAATAATCGATCGCCAGTGACTAAGAACCAATGACTAATAACTAATGACAATGACCAATGACAATGACTAATGACTGAGGAATTATAAAAAATGGGCTTATTTGATGATTTCAGCCGCTTTCTAGAAACCAGATTAGAAGAATTTTTGCGTAGCAATCCCCATCTGGAATTGCAGGCAATAGAAGAACAACTGAAGGAACAAGAAGAAGACACTCTGCGGCTGATTCTCGATATCCAAAAACAAGAGAAAAAACTGCAAGCCGAAATTCTCTCCGCCGCCCAAGAAATTCAGCGCTGGAACGATCGCATCAACAAAGCTAAAGCTGCTCAAAGGCTCGATTTAGCTCAAGCAGCCCAAGAGCGGCAAGCAGCTTTGCTGCGTCAGGGAAATCAGCGCTGGGGTCAAATGCAAGGCTGCAAAGAACGGATTGAAAAAGCAAAAGAACTGTACCGCCAAATTCAAGTACGGCGAAAAGAAGTCCGAGCAAAAGCCGCCGAAGCTGCAACTCGAACTACCACCACTAAAACAGAGCCAAATTGGGATACAAAGGGTTGGAATCAGAGTTCAAATTATAATAGTTTTAATGCGGCCGATCCTTTAGAAGAAAAGTTTCAACGCTGGGAAGCAGACGAAGAACTCGATCGAATGAAGCGGAATATAGGCCGATAGTTACGAAAGCCTCCCCATCCTGTAGGGACGGGCTCACCCGGAACTCTGATTCCTAATGCAAATATTCGTCAACCCCCCATAGGGTGCGGTATGGCGATCGCTCAATCCGACTTGATATAATTACCATCCTAAAATTATAGGGACAATTAATCATATCAAATTCGTTAGCATCGGAATAGTAAATTAGAGTTCACTGTTCACTGTTCACGGCGTCAACCGTCAACCGTCAACAGTCAACATCATGTATGAGTCTAACCGGAAATGATATCAATCATCCCTACAATATTCTCACCTAATTAATTGGCGTTGCAGATTTATGGTAGAAACAAAAGGTCTAATCAAGTAAAAAAATCTATGATTTTTCCTGGCTGTCAATCCACCAATCTGAGGGGGTGACAACCCCCTCATGTGCAAAAGACAGATTCTGAATCAAAAAACTGTTTTTTAATTTAAATATCGCTGCGGTTATTCACAACGGTTGCTCGGCTTGAGAAGGTGGCTCTTGTGGCAGCGGAATAAACTCTGTCTCTTGAGGAACCGGACCAAACCGCCCCTCTCTCCAATCGAGTTTAGCTTGCTCAATGCGCGAGTGCCGACTCGAAACAAAATTCCACCACTTATGGCGCTTACCAACAGGTTCACCGCCAATCACAATACAACGAGCCGTGCCTGAAGCAGAAATGTTTACTTCAGTGCCGGAAGTGAGAACTGCCAACCGATGTTGTTCCAGAGGCAATCCATCGATCGCAAGCCCATCTGTTACGCTGTAAACCGCCTGTTCGCTGTAATTGCCCGGTAAGGTAAATTGCTTGCCAGGAGGTAGTTGCACGTCCAGATAAATCATGGGTGAAAATATTTGAACTGGGGAGGTACGACCGTAGGCTTCACCCGCAATTAGGGTGAACGAAACTCCTGCATCCTCCCAAACAGGCAGTTCAGTTGCCGGATGATGCCGAAACCAGGGGTCGGTTTCTTCGTATTCATCGGGAAGTGCTATCCAGGTTTGAATGCCATGCAGGATGGCTTCTTTGCTGCGCTCGTCGTCAGGCGTGCGTTCGGAGTGGACAATGCCTCGCCCTGCTGTCATCCAATTCACCGCACCGGGACGGATTTCTTGAACGCTGCCGACACTATCACGATGCAGCAAAACACCTTCAAACAGGTAGGTGACGGTTGCTAAGTTGATGTGCGGATGCGGTCTGACATCCACGCCCCGGCCGGGTGGAAACACCGCAGGACCCAGATGATCAAAAAAGATGAACGGGCCTACCAGCGCTAGAACGTCTGAGGGAAGCAAGCGACGGGCTTGGAATCCACCTAAATCTTGAATGTGTGGCTCAATGAGATGCTGGATGGTATCCGTCATAATGTTTATGAATTTGGGAACGCTAATCGTCTATCTCAAAAGTGCATTATACAAAAAGCTATCCTGGTAGAGGGCGATCGCAATATCAGTGATTGGTCTAAACTTTCCCAATCGAAAGCTGTTGTAGAGTGTCGAGTTCTAAACGAGCTTTCTGCTTACGAGATGATGGAGAGTTCGTCACTGACTTGAATTCGACCTTTGACCAGGGAGCGAATCAGACGATCGAGTGAGCCACGTTCTTCTTCACTTATGGACTCATCAAGGATGGCAGCCATCATGCCGTAGCGGTCAGCTTTGGTAACGCGGTGAGTATCGGTGACAGTGGCAATTAATTCGTTGATAGCGCCGGGGAGAAGATTAACTGGAGACATGGGATTGTTTTGAACTCGACACCTTAATCATCTCGTGGTTTCTTCTAAGAGCAAGTGATGGTGCTGGTTTTTTTCCGTGATAATACTGAAAATATTCGGTGAACCAAGCCCGTGTTACCAGTGATCGAAGTCACAACATTGAAACCAATGCAACGGTGCAACAATTACAACCCACCTTTCGCCCTTTGAGTGTGAGAGTTATATCAAATCTGCCCTTCATCGGAATTATCCATCTCTCTTCCCTTCCTCTGTATCCTCTGCGTGCTCTGTGGTTTAATCATTCCGATCTAACCGGAATTGATATCAAAGGGCCGGACGTGGGGTGTAATATGATGCCCTAACGATTGCTCATGATGACGATCCCTTCGTACCAGTAGTTTCAGGAGTTTTTATTATGGGTAATCGACCGGACATGATATAAGACACCAGAAAAATGATAATTGGGCACACTAAGTACCCAAGAGCAGGTATTATATCAGGTTCGGGTAATTACTTATAATACTTGAAGGCGGACGCTCGAACTTGAAGGCGGGCGCTCAAACTTGAAGGCGGGCGTGAAACCGCAGAGCGAGCTGCTCCCGGTGAGCACCTCTAACTCAAGTAATTGTTAACGGTCGGCGAGTACGAGGCCACCAATGAAAACAAGTCAGTCCGCGAATCAAGTCTTGTTGACCGAGCAATTGCTGACAACGATAGACCAACAGCTCTTCTAACTCGTCGAGATTTTGGGGTGAGCAATTAGCAACGACTTCATTAGTAAGTGGCCACAATCGTTCTGCTGGCTGCAATTCGGGAGAATGTGATGGTAGCTCGAACAAATCAATGCCTTCAGGAATCACTAGCTCTTGAGACTGATGCCATCCAGCGAAAGTCAACGACCAGCAGCACTCGCTTATCTGGACCCCATTGAAATTCTCTAGCAAAATCAGCTAACACCCGATTAAACAGTTGGGTATTGACAAACGGCAGCAACCACCAATAAGTTTCTCCCGACTCAGGGTGGACAAAACTATAAACCCACAGCCACTTGTATTGATGTTTGACCTCGGCAGTGGGTTGTTCCCCAACCTGCGTCCAGACTCGGCGCAATATTGGTAGCAGTCCCAAGCGATGTTCGTCCATTGCCCAAACTTCAATCTCTGCTTGAGGGTATTTAGCTTGTAAAAATCTCAACTCGAAATGAAGTTTTTTTTCCACTGTTGTTGTTGAGAGAGGTCAGTTTCCTGATGCTGGGGTCTGGGGACTTTCAAACGGTAGCCCATTTCCCGAAGATATTCCCATCCCCGATGGCGACTGATCCGCTCTCCTGTCCACTCACTTAACCAATCAGCGACTTTGCGACCATTCCATAAACCGCCATCGGGAGCAGGCCCCGATAGGACTTGCCACAGTTGCGCTCTTTGTAGGTCGTTGAGTTGAGGAGGTTGCCCACGATTGGACGAACGTCTATCGCTTAAGGCGCCAGCCCCCAATTGGTTGTAGCGTCGCAGCAGTTGGTAAATCCAAATCCGGCTGTAGCCTGTAACTTGAGATACCGCTAGTGGGGTGTGGCCCGAGGCGAGTAACCAGATGATCTGGTAGTGGCTCCGTTCGACTAACCCTGAACTTGTCCGGTAGCGAGTGTAGAGTTCCTCGACACTTAAGTGTGGTTCTAGTTGGACTTTTTTTGGCATAGGGGTTTTAGCGTCGCGGTGAATCGGCTCCCCTTAATTATAACTAATTATCCGAACTTGATATTAGGTCTCTCGAAGACAGGAAATCAGCTTTTCCGGGTTAACGTTTCTCTGCTTCGCCAATGAGGGTAAAAGCGGCCCAATCTACAGGATTAGGATGTTTGACTAATGTCACCAGCATGGCTTTCCGCAGCGCTTGGGCAATATCAGGCGTTAGTTGCATCTGCCGATAAAATTCCGCCATCAAGTCGGCTGTTGATTCATCAGATACTGACCATAGAGAAACTACAACACTCGGAACGCCTGCTGCAATAAACGAGCGTGATAAACCAATGATGCCATCACCTGTAATACGACCGCGACCCGTGTTGCAAGCACTCAAAACGACGAGTTCGGCATTCAACCTCAAATTGAAAATTTCGCTAGCAGTGAGTAAACCACTGTCCTCCTTGCTTGGGGCAAGTGCGATGACTCCAGGTACCCCCAATCCCTCCACGTCATCCAGAATGCCGTGAGTTGCTAAATGCACGATGCCCGATCGCTCTATTTGCTCTAAAACTGCTACTTTTGTCGCTTTGTCGCCTGTAAGCGGTTCAGTATTCAAAAGCTCAGCGATCGCGATCGCTTCGGCTTCAGAGTGTGGGAGTGATGACAGTTGTTGAGGAGGTTGGTTCGTCGCAAAGGCAACACTTGGCATGGTAGGATTCCCAACGACTAGCGCACCTTTTCCTGAAGCAAGCTGTTGCTGTTTCTTGGTTAAAGACAGCACTTGAATTGAAGGTGCTGTTAAAATAGTATGTTTTTCTATCAAGTAGTTTCCCGAACTATCTTGCAGCGCGGCAAAGGGAACTAAGAACAAAGATTCATGAGGAATAAAGGTAATTCGCGACGCTGGATCTTGAGGTAGAAGGTCAGCAATTGGTTCGATCAGTAGTTGATAAAGCTCTTGCAATGACGGGTTTAAAAATCGTTGCTCGACAATAGGCCGGGTTGGGGTGGGATTTGTAGCTGGTTGGGAGCGCTGCTTGTTTCGCAGGCAACTGGGGATGAAGCAACGACCTTCAGTAATCAAGGCTTTTAATGAAGTTTTTTCCTCAACCAAACCTTTCAAAGTGATGCGACGAAAGTCAAATTTTCCGGTCGGCTGCATTACCCAGATATAAAGTTCTGAATCTTGCAGCTTTCTTTGACCATCAGCTTCTCTAACTTCTTTGATAATCGAGTAAGAAACTAAAGTAGAATTTTGTTCTTTAGCAATTTGCTTAATTTCCTGGATGTTGAGGGGTTTTATTTGACTTTCCGATGACTTTAGGGTAGCCTGGGCTGACTGGGAAGAAAAACGGTTGGTCAATAATCTCACAAACGCTTGCGCCCGTCCCCGCTCTGTTATTTCTAGCGCTTTAGTATGCTGATTTTGATTAGCAAGCACTTCTTGCAATGTGCTATAAGTTGTTTCTTGGGTTTCAAAAATTGAAACTAAATTGAGGTCGTTATTGCCTACACTTGACCGCAGAGATTCCCAAATTTCAATGGCTGAAAATAAAGCTTTGATAGCTTCTGCTGGTTGCTTTGCTTTGTATAAAGCGTCACCTAAATTTGTGAGTGCGCGGCCTTGGGCGTGGCGATCGCTCAGTTCTCTGGCAATGACTAAACTTTGTTGGTGAGACTCAATCGCTTGACGATAATTTTTGACAGCATAGTAAGCAATTCCTAAATTCTCTAGAGCACGACCTTGAACGAAGCGATCGCCCAGTGCTGAGGCGATCGCTAAACTTTGCTTCTGATCATCAATTGCTTTGGCATAATCGGTTAGGGAATAGTGTACTAATCCCAAATTGCTCAAAGCAAGAGCTTCGCCTCGGCGATCGCGCTGCTGTTTAGCGATCGCTAAACTTTGCTCTTGATATTCAACTGCCTTTTTATACTCTTTTTGAGCATAGTAAAGTAATCCCAAATTTCTCAGAACACTCGCCTCTAAATCAGCCGATTGTAGGGAATGCGCTACTTCCAAACTTTGCTGGTAGTATTCGATTGCTTTTTTATAATTGCCGATCGCGCCGTAAGCAGCTCCCAAACCAATAAAAGCTTGTCCCTTTCCCAATAAATCGGCCCTGGATTCCGCTTGTGCTAAGCGCTCCTGGTGGTAAGAAATTGCTTTTTCATAATCTCCGATCGCGTAGTAAGTCGCGCCTAGATTGTTGAGGGCGTAGCCTTCCCTAGCGCGATCGCGCGAGATTCTCGCCAGCTCTAAATTCTGCTGGTAGCAGGCGATCGCTTTGCTGTAGTCTTTTGGCGCAGTCTGGAGAGGCAATCCAGGTTGCTGCCCCAGTAATTGTTCCTCAGTTAAGCATTGAGCGGAACTCGGTGTCAGACTTGCTAAGTTTTGCGGTTCGCGATTTTGATCGCCATTAAGCTGGCTCAATTGTTGAGCGGCAAGGGTATTAGGATTTCCTCGCTGTGTATTAGAGACTTGCACTGACACAGGTACAGTGGCTGCCGCAGTTGGTATTGCATCTGAGTTTGCAAGCGTTGGTACCAGTGGTGTGGTGATTGGGAGACGTAATGGTTCTGGCACGCCCCTTTCTGCAGGTAGCGTGGGAGTTAACCCAGGGGAAGGAAATTCTAATGGTTCTAGCACGCCCATTTCTGGCGGCAGCGTGGGAGTGAACCCAGGGGAAGGAGTATCAGGATTATCTGGTTGTGATACACCTAAGCCTAGAGGTGCGATCGCAGGGAATTGAATCCCAGGTGGTGCGAGTGCTGCGAGTGCTGGTGGTTCTGGCGGTAGTGTGGGAGCAGACCCACCACTCCCAAAGCCGATACCTCGCCAAAGGGGTGGCAGCGGACTGCCCAAAACAAGGGTAGGCTCTGTCACAGATATTAATCGACTGCCACTGGTATCAATGCTATTGGGGTCATTGCTGCTAGTAGCGAGGCGAATCGTACCCTCAAGGGCGAGAACAGTGCCGGGAGCGATCACGTTCCCAGCTTCTAAAGTTATGTTTCCATCTGGTAGGCCGATCTCAGCTACAGAGCTGAGGAAGCTATTTTTGGCATTAACAGTGCCACGAGAGCTGAGTAAACTGATGTTGCCCCCTCCAGAAAGGATAGAACCGGCTACAGTGATGTCTTCGTAGGAGCGGAGTAGAATATTACCGCCAACGCCTGCGCGGGTACGAGAATCTATTTTTTCTCCAATGGCATTAATGCTCCTTTCACCTTGAAGAAAAATTGAGCTACCGCCAGAAGAAATATTCCCTACAGCTAAACTGCCCGCCCTAACATTGATATCGCCACCTCTCCCCAAGGGAGATGTAGAATTTAAAGGAGCAATATTAAGCGTAATTCCCCCTGGTGCATCGTTGAGAAAATCAATTACGCTATCGGCGGAAATAATATCTCTGACACTAACATCGCTTCCTACAATCTCGATTACGCCACCTTTCCCCGTGCTGGAACTAGAATTTATTACCCCACTGACGTTGAGGTCGCCTGGGGGAAATAACTTGATCCAGCCACCTCCAGAAAAGACATTTCCAAGAGTTACAGGCGCTGCGCCGCTTACTTTGATCTCGCCTCCAACTCCACCGCTATAGCTGGAATTTAGGGTACTATTTCCTGCGTTAAAGCCGCCGCTTTCGTTCAACACATAAATGCGACCGCCACCGGAGGTTATATTAGCAGTCACAATGTCACCCCCAGCAGTTTTGAGTTCGATCGCGCCTCCCACTCCTCTGTTAGAACTCGAATCAAAATTCCTAGCGCTGATGCTGCTGTTGTTCCTGCTGAAACTATTGAGGCCGATATTGCCACCGTTTGAGACAATGTTTCCGACTGCAATGCTACCAAATGCCAAAAGCCCGACATCACCACCTGCACTGTCGCTGCCAGAGTTGAGATCGCCGACACCGATCGCACCTGCTTGACTGCTGAGGGTAATGTTGCCACCGCTAGAGACAATATTTCCCGTTGCTATATTGCCGTAAGCATTGAGAGAGATGTTACCCCCTCCGCTGCCACCAGTCGCGTTCAGAGTGCTGGCGCCGGTGTTGATCGCACCTCGATTGCTAAGCAAGCTGATCTCACCTGCCTGGATCCCGCCAGTGTCGATGTTGCCGGCACTGATGTTGCCTTCTCCATAAAGGGTGACTTTGCCTCCGTTTCCAAGGAAGCTAGAGGTTGTAATTCCACCGGCAGCGATCGCGTTTGTCCCATATAGGAAAATTGACCCACCGTTACCTACTATTGAGGAAGCGTTCAAGGTGCTGGCGCTCGTATTGATGCTTCCCCCCGCGCTGTAGAGGGTAATATTGCCGGAATTGCCCGTTAAACTTGAAGTATCCAGGTTTTCCGCTGCGATGTCCCCGGACGCTACCAGCGCGAGATCTCCGCCATTTGAAGTAATGGATGCTGCTTGAATGCTGTTTGCAGCGCCTAAAAAAACTGAACCCGCGATCGCGATATTGCCAACTTGAATGCTGGCAGGTGAAGAACTGGCCGGTGCTAGAGTGCTGTTTCCACCAGTGAGGGGAGTGGGTAGGTTGCCAGCCGTAAAAACCAACTGCGGTCGATCGCTAGATGCAGAAGTGATAGCGAGATCGCCGGCTGCGATCGCGCCTTCGGCTTGCACTCCCAGAGAAGCGCCTGCGTAATTACCAAAAGAGACGTTTCCGCCTGAGACGATCGTAGAACCGCCTGAGCTTGTTAAGTTGCCGGGGCTACCTTGAAGTGTGGCAATTGAGAAATCGCTGCCAGCTCTGAATAGGGCATCACCGGATACAGTACCGTTACTGGTAAGTGTGATGCGGCCGTCAGCGCTCAGTAAACTTTGGGAGTGATTGCGCGTCTGGATGTCTATTTGGCGATCGCCCTGCACGGTTAGGTTTCCACCCACATCAGTAACAAAAGAGTTAGCCACGCTGTCGCGAATGCGGACAGCTTCCCCCGCTTGCAATTTCAAGTCACCGGTTGTTTGTAGTTGCCTGTTTGTTAGGGTCAGGTTACGCGCCGCTGACACAGTAGCCGTTTGAGCAGACACTGCTAAATTTTGGTTGGCACCTGTTGCCTGAGTGTCGGCAATTGCCACATCGCCAGCTTCTACCCGCAAGTCTGAATTCGTTAGCTGTACGCTGCCGTCGCTGTTAACTGTAACGCCTGTAGCGTTGCTGCTACCCCCTGTCAGCAGTTGGGACAGGGTGAGGGGACTCAACGGCACAGAAGCAGAACCTAGATTAGAAGAGGGGGAAATTTCTAAACTCAGCAAATGCCCTGCTTGAGAAATGCGGACTAAGTTTTCTCCGGGCACTGATGCGATCGCAATTTGCCCGGAAGGTGCTGACAAAGTACCAGGGCTGAGAACTGTTCCGCCTATTAAAGC
This sequence comes from Microcoleus sp. Pol8_D6, assembly GCF_036700965.1. Taxonomy (NCBI): domain Bacteria; kingdom Bacillati; phylum Cyanobacteriota; class Cyanophyceae; order Oscillatoriales; family Microcoleaceae; genus Microcoleus; species Microcoleus sp. Pol8_D6. The sequence goes on from NZ_JAUBPW010000017.1 coordinate 92,085, forward strand.
TAGCGTTTGCCCGTTAGGTACGCTCAGTTGACCAAAATTTGCGATCGCCCCTGGCTGAGCTGTACCAAAATTTAAAATGCTTGGCGTTCCTATCAGCATTGCGTATTCATTAACGCCAACTGCCTGAAACCAATTGTTGCCAAATCCGATTCCGGTTGCTGTCGTTGCCAAAAATGAACCAGGCACGTTCAGTTGAGCGTTGGAACCAAAAACAATCCCCGCCGGATTCATCAAAAATAAGTTAGAACTACCGCCTATTACTTGAATTAAACCGTTAATATAAGAAGCATCGCCACCCACAACTCGCCCTAAAATATTGCGAATATTTGGATCAGAAATAAAGTTAACAATTTGACCGTCTTTGAGTCCAAACTGCTGAAAGCTATGAAAGAGATTAGTGCCGTCTTTTGAGAGCTGTCCCCCGTTGATGTTAAACTGATTGCCGGAGGCATTAACAGCAGTCCCTGTGCCATCGGGAGACGGAGTAATTTGCTGTCCTGTAGCAGCAGGTGAGAATAGTAATAAACCTAAAGATACCGCCCAAGTATAAATCAAAAGTTGCTGTTGATATCTTTGAGTTATTCTTGTTGTAATCATTAGACTTATTCCTAAAATAAATGGTTTGCTGAGCGCGCTTAAATTATAATAAAATTTTTTCCTCAAGAAACATGAGTGGAGTTTAAGCTAAGCACGTTCAAAAGTACGATCGTAGCTCAACTGGCGAACGTTTACAGAACCTATGTGAGATATAAGCGGCTGCAAGCCCGATCAGCATCAGCCTAATAACAATAGTCGGGAGAGTTTTTAGTTACTAGTCTGAAACCCTTGATTTTTCCTTGGTAGTTCGATTGCCGAATCACCTTGAAAGCGATATTCTACGGTTGGTTATCAAAAACTGTCCAAAGTCTTGTAATAAAACAAAGATTAACCTTAACACTTGCATCAACTAGAGTTCTCTCAAAATTACTGACGAGGATTTTGCACGTCTATATCCAAGCATTTGCCCGTTCTCTTCCCCTACCTGGCCACAACCGGAAAAAACAAGGATTCGAGGATGATCCACTCTTCGTCTGTGAGGCTGCTAGAGTATGGCATAACTGCTGGATACGAATTTTGCAGTCACTTTACTTCAATACAGTAAAAAATGTCAAATGGGTTCTATAAAAGCGATCGCCCTTCCCACTCCCCCATCCCCTGAATCCCGTGAAGCGTAGCTATCCCGTAGGGAATCGCCCTTTGATCCAAAATCAAAATAAGTAGACAGACAAAAAATTAGTCCGCCTACTTAATCCCTAACTAGAAATCACTCCCACTCGATCGTTCCCGGCGGCTTAGAAGTAATATCGTAAACCACCCGGTTCACCCCCTTAACCTCATTCACAATCCGGTTCGAGATCAGTTCCAACAAATCGTAAGGAACCCGCGCCCAGTCAGCCGTCATCCCGTCTTCACTCTTAATAAATCGCAGAACGATCGGGTAAGCATAAGTGCGCTGATCGCCCATCACGCCTACACTGCGAATCGGCAGCAAAACTGCAAAAGCTTGCCAAAGTTCACCGTACAATCCGTGCCGGTTAATTTCTTGGCGAACAATGAAGTCAGCATCCCGCAAAATATTTAGTCTCTCTGCGGTAACTTCTCCTATAATCCGAATCGCCAATCCCGGGCCGGGGAAAGGTTGTCGGTTCACGATTTCTTCGGGAAGCCCGATCGACCGGCCGACTTTTCGCACCTCATCCTTAAACAGTTTTCGCAGCGGTTCAATCAGCTTAAATCGCAAATCTTTCGGCAAACCGCCGACGTTGTGGTGGCTTTTAATTTTAACAGCAACTCGCTCGCCACTTTTCGGGTCTGCATTAGTGTCAGCCGACTCAATCACATCAGGATAAAGAGTACCTTGGGCGAGGTAGTCGAAGGGGCCCAGACGCTTCGATTCTTCTTCAAATACGTTGATAAATTCGTGACCGATCCGCTTGCGTTTTACTTCAGGATCGGTAATCCCTTCAAGTTGAGCTAAAAAGCGTTCGCGAGCATTAACATATTCAACGTCAATGTGGAATTGCTCTTTAAATAATTTTACCAACCGTTCTGGTTCATACTTCCGCATAAACCCTTGGTCAATAAACATACAGGTAAGTTGGTCGCCGATCGCCTTGTGCAGCAAGAAAGCCAAAGTAGAAGAATCTACACCACCAGATAGAGCCAACAAAACTCGTTTATCTCCCACTTGCGCGCGAATTTCTCGAATCGATTCCTCCACAAAAGTAGCGGTCGTCCAAGTAGGTTCGCACTCGCAAATGTGGTAAACAAAATTGCGAATTAAAGCTATTCCCCCGATCGAGTGAACTACTTCTGGGTGAAACTGAACACCGTACAAATTTTTCTCGTGGTGAGCAACAGCAGCACACGGAGTATTGTCAGTGTGAGCGAGGATCTCAAAACCCGTCGGCAGTTGAGTACACGAGTCTCCGTGGCTCATCCACATCGTGCTGCCCTCTTCGACATTTGTCAGCAAATCCGTAGGATCGTCAATAAATAGCGATGCCTTGCCGTATTCCGCTAATTTCGAGCGCTCAACCGTGCCTCCGAGCTGCTTAACCATCAACTGCATCCCGTAGCACACTCCCAACACCGGTATTCCCAAATTCCAAATTTCTGGGTCGCAGTGGGGTGCTTTTTCATCGTATACAGAACTCGGGCCTCCTGAAAGAATAATTCCTTTAGGATTGATAGCTTTTAACTGTTCAGCCGTAGTGCGGTAAGAAATAACTTCTGAATATACTTGAGTTTCGCGAATTCGACGAGCAATCAGTTCGGAATATTGCGAACCGAAGTCGAGAATCACGATGATCTGGCGATCAATCTGCTGCATTAAAGAGTTTGTGAGAACGGATTCAGTTTCTATTTTAGTAGTCACGGTTATTGCGTAATTGCTAAGTGATAATTGGGCAGAAAGTAGCGGACGTATCTGTCGCGGTCTCAGTACAATTCTAAGGAAGGCGAGGAACCATTGGTCGCTAGGAATAAATCTTATTTATACTAGATTGCAGTCAGCGATGTTAGTCTATTAATCGGGTACAAGGCAAGCATAGATTTACTTCGCTCCTTACCCTAATTAATTGAATTCTTGCTTCAGAAATAACTTCCCGAAGCAACCTAGTATAATTAAGGTCTAGGGACAGAGAATTATTACTTGTTAAATATTCTCCCTGACCGATGTTTTAAACAGAATTCAGGGGTATTCACACTACATTAACAAATTTGGGTCAAAAATGTATCTCCTATTTCACTTTTAACAATAATTTTGCGATCGCGCCCGAACATCACCGAGCCCACGGGGATGTGCAAGTTAGTGTGAGTAAAAATGCAATCCGATGACCGCAAGTCTATTTGTCGGGCGATGTCGCCGTAAATTTGATCGACCCAATTGCTCGCAAACTCGGCGTCCAAAGCCCGCAGTTGCCCGAGAGCCTCTTCGGCTGTCGCTGCGGCAAAAATTGCGGAACACGCATCAGCAGGCATTCCAGCTTTAGCACAGTAAGCTGTGAGAATTTCCCTGCGCCCGTCAGCGAGGTGGTGGTGAGTGTGAAAAATTCCCGCCGCTAATTTCATCAGTTTCCCGTGATAGCCAAACAGTAAAATTGACTGCACGCCCTGATATCCTGCTTCTACCAGCAGCGGGCCGAGCCAGTTAGCGGTTTTGACTAGCCTCTCAGGATTAATCCCCAGTTGTCGCGCCAAATCCAAACCGTTTTCGCCGATGCAGAAAACCAAACAGTCAAACAGTTCGGCTTTTTGTTGCAGTTGTTCGCGATAAAGTTCCAACTGTCCAGGGGCACTCAGCGGTTGAGAAATGCCTGTTGTACCCAGCAGCGAAAGTCCTTCAACCACGCCGAAAGCTTCGTTAGAAGTGCGGGTGGCTAGTTGCCGCCCAGACGGCAGAATCAGGGTGACAGTAATTTTTTCGGACGGTGACAGTTCTAGGCTCAGATTCGATCGCAACAGCCGCATTGCGTAATCATAGATTGCCGCTCCTCCACCTGCTTTATGATGTCCAATTCCCTCCCCGCCAACAATCTGTATTTGTTCCTCCTCTCCTTCTCTCCGCAATTCCACCATTGCCCAAACGGGGGTATTGCGAGTCAGATCGAGATTGTCCCCCGGATCGGAGCGAGTCACACCTAAAGCGATACCAGTTTTAAGTACAGACGCCTGTTCGATCGGAATTTCTACCGTTATTGGCGGTTCCAGTAATTTTACTGATACGCTATCTAGAGAGTGAATACCCTCACGCAAGCACCGCAAAGCTGCAAGTGCGGCCGCACAGGCAAATACTGGCAGTGTATACCCGGATAAAGGTTGATTTTTGGTCACAATCTAATGCAGAAATCCGTAAATTTGCTGAGAATCGACATCACACCTTAGCAGTGATATCTCTCAAACGTTTAAGTTTAATTCTAGGGTTTGCTATTATCTGCAGTTAGCGTAATTTTTGTCAAGTAATAATTTTGTCCCAGCAGTTCCCGATCTCAGCCACAATTTTTCTGAGGTGCGGTAGCGGAACCCTCGTAGAGGCTCGCCAATAACCCACTCCGAAGCCTTACGGGCACCTGCGGGGGATTTCCATAAACAACCCGGAATCTCGATGATCGCGAGCGCTAGGACTGAACCAACAGATTCCAGGAATTAGGTACAAATAATCCTTCAGCAATACTCGGCAAGTCGATCGTCCTTCACTGTAGACATTTTTTAGGTGATTAAAATGCCCGCAGACAGATTACTCCTGCGGGCATTTTAGATTTTGGATTTTGGATTTTAGATTTTAAATTTTGACGATGCTGCACAGTTCCTTAAACAACTCCCGGATACACCGGGCAATTACTCGCTGGCGGGCGAGTTTAATCGGGGTGCCGCCTTTCTTGCGACGCTTGAGGTTTTCGGCTGGCGACATGAGTTCTGCATCCTTGCCCTGACCGTAAGTAAATGCCAACGGCGGATTATTCTTTGCCACTTCCAAGCGAGTGAAACACCATTGCCACAACGCTTTCCTGCAGAGCGCACTGCCTGACTGTTTGCCCTTCTTCTTTTGGCCGCTGTCCTCTCGAACGACGCCCATCCCGACTGCTCGCATAAACCGGCGCTCCGAAAGTTTGAGCTTAGACTCTTTCCCGGTCTGCCGATTCTTTCTGATTTTGACTTCCGGCTGTCCGGCTTGGAGGAAATCTTCGATCGGATAGATTGCTCCCAGCAAGTAGCCTTGGAGTTGGTAGCCAAATCCAAATTTTGTAAAAATCCGTCTGTACTCTTCAAATTGCGGATGGTCGATCAATTTTATTAACTGCTTTTTGAGTGTGAAAATTTCTTCCTCAATCTCGCAGTATTGCTTGGCTGCCCAGCGAGTTTGAGGTTCGATACCGGAGCCGATCGTTTCCTCCAAAATGCGATCGTATTTTTTTGAGTTTCGTTTGCCAGCCAGCCAGCCCCACAGCAGCGGCGCCAAGTCATCTTGCAATTTTGCCGATTTCACCAAAGCAATCTCCGGGCATTGCCACGCAAGCTCTTGTCTCATTCTGTTGATGATTGGGCTCTGTACTCGGTTGAGGTGCTCTAGTCGCAAACAAACGTTTTTAATGTGACTGACGAGGGGGTCGCGAATTTTGAGGTAGCTATCGGGCCCTTTGTCAAAGTACCAGCAGGCAATCGCAAAAGCATCAATGTCGTCAGTCTTTGCCCCGCTCTTGCCTTCTTTCCCCATCAATTCTGACCTGTAATTAGGTAGCTTGCTGTTGGAAATCATGCGTACCTCGCAGCCCCAGTCTGCAAGCTTGTTCATCCACAAGTGTGCGTAATTCATCCCGGTTGGTTCGCAGATAGCAATAATCTTGTCAGCTTTAAAACTTTCGATTTTTGCTCTTAATCTATTCAAATTTTCAATGTTCGAGTGAAACACTTCGATATCGGCGTCGAAGTAGTCATCACGGGGATTGCTGGGTTTTTCCAGCATAAAGCACGCGGCAATTGACGACCGAGAAACGTCAATGCCTACGATTAAATATTTCATCTAGTTTAGGGAGAGAAAGGGTTGAAAGGACAAGAGAGCCTACGAATCTCCCAAAAGCAAATTAATGCTTACTTCACTGATTAAGGCTCAGTTATTTTGTCCAGTTTGAAGTGCGGGCTGGCGCTTACGAAGGACGGATAGCAACTAAGCTAATTTCATTCTTAAAGCGCCACTTGTCTTGCGACTCATCCCGCGACTTCCCCTTATTAAGGGGAGTTTCGCTCGCAGAGTCCGTGCGAGTTCGTCAGGCGGTAGTCGTGATGGAATTGGTAGCAACTAAAGCGACGTAGGCGTAGATGTAGTCAATGTTTTGCGTCAAAATCGCTGTAAATTCATCCGTAGAATAAAGGGTTAAGAGGTGGTTGGCCGCATTGATGTATTTACTTAGGCAGCGGTCGGGGGGCTGCTTTCCTAATAATCCTCGCGATTTGGCTTCCCTAATCGTGAGGAAAACTTCCTGTGTTTCGGCGTCGCTAAAATCATCAAATTGCTCTCTGGCAAACTTAATTAAGTCGGTGATGTGGTGCTTGTTTTTGGTTGGCATGGTAAATTTGTAGATGCGAATAGAGGACAGTTAGCCAAGACAGTTCCTTAAACGGTCAAGATTGCAACTTGACCGTTTTTTTT